>SPCN01000228.1 GCA_004525465.1 Chrysiogenales bacterium
CGATAGGAACATCTACGTCCTGGTCCGCTGCCATGACGGCCAGGCGGGTGAAATCGAGCGCCGCGTGTCGCGCCGGGACAACATCGACGGCGACTACCTGGCGGTGTACATCGACAGCTACTTCGACAAGCGCACCGCCTTTGGCTTCAAGATCAACGCCGCCGGCGTCAAGGCCGACGTGATCCTCTCCGGCGACAGCAACAACCAGGACTCCACCTGGGACCCGGTCTGGACGGCCAAGACGGCCGTCGACGCGGGCGGCTGGACGGCCGAGATGGCCATCCCCTTCAGCCAGCTGCGCTTCGCTTCCGGGGACGAGATGACCTTCGGCTTTCAGGTGCGGCGCCTGCTGTACCGCAAGCAGGAGATCTCCTCCTGGCAGCACATCGCCAAGGACGCCGCGGGCTTCGTCAGCCTCTTCGGCGTGCTCGATGGACTGCAGGGCATCCGCGCCCAGCACCAGATCGAGATCATCCCCTACACCGTCGCCCAGACGACCCTCTCGCCAAAGGAGGAAGGCAATCCCTTCGCCGACGGCAGCGCCAGCCGCCTGCTCGGGGGCCTCGACGGCAAGATCGGCCTGACCAGCGACCTGACCCTCGACTTCACCATCAACCCCGATTTCGGCCAGGTCGAGGCCGACCCGTCGGTCGTCAACCTGACGGGCTATGAAACATTTTTCCAGGAAAAACGGCCGTTCTTCACCGAAGGGAGAAACATCCTCGATTTCCGCATGATGAGCGGCAACGGCGATTTCGGCAGCGACAACCTGTTCTATTCCCGGCGCATCGGTCGTTCCCCGCACTATTCCCCGGCCACGCGGGACGGGGAATACCTCGACATGCCCATGGCCGCAGCGATCCTGGGCGCCTTCAAGCTCACGGGCAAGACCAGGCACGGCCTGTCACTGGGAGTGCTGGAAAGCCTGACCGCCCGCAGCCTGGCCACCCTTAGTTTCAATGGCCAAAATCGCAACGAAACCGTGGAACCCCTGACCAATTATTTCATGCTGCGCGCCCAGCAGGACCTCAATGAAGGCCAATCCTTTATCGGTGCCATGATGACGGCGGTCAACCGCGATATCCGGGACGAGGCGCTCGATTTCCTGCACGGTTCCGCCTATAGCGCGGGCATCGATTTTTACCACAGCTGGAAAAACCGCAGCTATTTTGTTTCCGCCAAAACCATATTCAGCCTGGTGCAGGGCAGCAAGGCGGCGATCCTGCAGACCCAGGAGTCCGCGGTGCACTATCTCCAGCGCCCGGACAGGGAAACCCTGCGCCTGGATCCCGATCGCACATCGCTGGGCGGGTACGGCGGCAATTTCGAGATAGGCAAAAGCGGCGACAGCAAGCTGACCTATGCCGGCGGCGTGACCTGGCGCTCGCCCGGACTGGAGCTCAACGACATGGGCTATCTGTATCAGTCCGACGTCATCATGGCCTGGGGCTGGGCCGGTTACCAGATCACCAAGCCGACCGGGATCTTCAACCAGCTCAACCTGAGCTTCAACGGCTGGCGGGGCTACAATTTCGGCGGCACGCCGATATTTGTCGGGGGCAACGTCAATTTCTACGGGCAATTAAAGAATTATTGGAGCTTCGAAATCGGCAGCAGCCGCCAGGGCACGGGCCTTTCCCAAGGATCACTGCGCGGCGGCCCTGCTCTGCGCAGCGACGGCGGCTGGAATCCCTGGATCTGGTTCGGCAGCGATGCGCGCAAGCGGTTCACGGTCAACTGGGGCGGCAATTGCTTCATCGCCGACGACCGCTCCCGGGAAAGCTGGAACACAAATCTGACCATGGCCTACCGCCCCAGCAACGGGCTGTCGCTCTCGGTCGCGCCCGGATACTCCTATTACAAAAGCAACCTGCTGTATGTCGACACCGTAGAGGCAGGCGGCGCCGACCGCTATGTCATGGCCCGCATCGCCCAGAACACGGTCTACCTGACCTTGCGCCTGAACTACAGCATCACGCCGGAACTCTCCATCCAGTTCTACGGCCAGCCCTTCATCTCCAACGGCCGCTACGACGCCTTCAAGCACATCACCGCGCCCCGCGCCCGCCTGTTCCAGGACCGCTTCCAAGCTTACGGCAGCGATGAGATCAGCTTCAACTCTGGTGAAAACACCTACCAGGTGCAGGAAGCCTCCGGCAGCGGCTCCTATTCTTTTGCCAACCCCGATTTCAACATGCTCGAGCTGCGCACCAACCTGGTCCTGCGCTGGGAATACCGGCCGGGAGCAGCGCTCTACGTGGTCTGGAGCCAGGGACGCGGCAACGATACCGGCCGCAATGATTTCGAGCTGTCATCCGGCTTCCGCGAGCTGATGAACCTGCCCGCCACCCACGTGTTCCTGGTGAAGTTCACCTACAATTTCAACCTGTAGGTCCTGGGCGGGGAATGAGTTGCAACCTTTACCTAACGAAAAATTTCAACTGACTCAAGATCCCCCCGGCTGCGCCACCCCCCTTACCTAAAGGGGGTGAAGAAGTGAATATAGCGGATCAAGAGAACCACCAACAAAGCTATATGCTGCCAATCTTACTTCCCCCCCTTACTCAAGGGGGGATGCAGGGGGGATCCTAACTTCGCAGGGAACCCTCGCCCTAAATTTCCCGTATGCAACCCCATGAAAGAAGACACGAGGAAGCAGGCGGCAGGATGAACGAACCCCGGGTCAATTTCCGGAGAAGCCGGGCCAAGAAACCGCTGGATGGCAGTCGCATACCGGACCATCCCGGTCGTAAAATAGCAAATGCATCTTATTAGGACCGGTCCGCGTCTTAATATTCTTGAGATAGTTGAAATTTACCGCCTGGAGGAAAAAATGAATGGTTTGCTGCACATGAAAAGAGCGATTTTAAAACGGCTGCTGCCGGGGCTGGCCCTGGGCGCGATTTTGTCACTCGCGCTGCCGGCGGCCGAGCTTGTTCCTTTTACCGACATCACGACAGAACAGGCCGCGGCCCTGATCAGGGAGAAAGAAGCGGATTCCCTGTTCAAGATCATTGATGTGCGCAGCGCCGCGGAGTTCGCCGAGAACCGCATAAAGGACGCGCTGAACATCGATATCAAGGCCGCCGATTTCAGGGAAAAAATCGAAAAACTGGACAGAAACGGCATATACCTCATGTTCTGCCTCGGCGGCGTGCGCAGCGCCCGGGCCATGAACCTGATGAAGGAGTGGGGCTTCAAGCAGGCCTACAACCTGGCGGGCGGGCTCATGAAATGGCAGGCGCAGAAACTGCCCCTGGAAAGCGCCCCGGTGCAGGCCGCTGCGCCTTCAAGCTGAAGTACGGCGGCAATGACGGCGAACGATTTTCACGTAGGGGCGACCGGCTGGGTCGCCCCTACAATTCGCTTTTGCCTCTCTACCCCTTTACCTCTCTACCTCTCAATCTCTTCCCTCTGCGCTTGACTTAAACGGGCCACTCTGCTAAATTGAATATGACTTTAGGGGGAGAACATGCCCGAAACCATCATGGAAAGCAAAGACTATAAAATGGCCGTGCTCATCGACGGCGACAACGCCCAGGCCTCGCTGCTGGCCAAGATGCTGGCCGAGGTCGGCAAGCACGGCTCGGTGACCATCCGCCGCATCTACGGCGACTGGACCACCTCCAACATGCACTCCTGGAAGGACGCCCTGCACAACTTCGCCGTGCAGCCCATCCAGCAGTTCCGCTACACCGTGGGCAAGAACGCCACCGACAGCGCCCTGATCATCGACGCCATGGACATCATGCACCGCAAGCTGGTCGAGGGCTTCTGCATCATCTCCTCGGACAGCGACTACACGCGCCTGGCCACGCGCATCCGCGAGGAGGGCTTCTTCGTCATGGGCATCGGCCAGAAGAAGACCCCCAAGTCGTTCGTCAACGGCTGCGACCTTTTCATCTACACCGAGAACCTCTCGCCCCGGCGCGAGAGCAAACCGCGCCAGGAGCAGGCCCGCGGCCGCGGCGCCAGCAAGAAGGGGGATGCACCGCAGCCGCAACAACCGCAGCCCCTCTACGCCGGCACCGACCCCATGCCGCTGCTGCGCGAAGCCTACGAGATGGTGGTGCAGGAGAACGGCTGGGCCAACCTGGGGCCCATGGGCAAGGCGCTGCTGCAGCTCGACCCGGGCTTCGA
>SPCN01000071.1 GCA_004525465.1 Chrysiogenales bacterium
CACCTCGACGGTATCCACATCAACAATTTGGACCGCGACCAGCTGGCAGACATCCGCAACAAAAAAATAGGTTTTGTATTCCAAGGCTTTAACCTCCTGGCCCGCACCAGCGCTTTTGAAAACGTCGAATTACCGCTACTGTATTCGCGTCAACAGGAAAATACAGATCTTGCACAGTTGACCCGTCAGGCCCTTGAACGGGTTGGGTTGGCCGACCGTGCCCACCATTTTCCCAACCAGCTCTCCGGCGGCCAGCAGCAACGGGTGGCCATCGCCCGCGCCCTGGTCAACCAGCCGGCCATTGTGCTGGCCGACGAACCCACCGGCAACCTCGATACCCGCACCAGCATCGAGATCATGTCCACATTCCAGGAGCTGAACCGCCAGGGTATCACCATCATCCTGGTCACTCACGAACACGATATCGCCGATTATTGCAAACGCATCATAGAGTTCCGTGACGGCCACATTATCCGCGACCAGGAGGTGGCGCAGCCCCGCGATGCGCGCCGGGACCTGGAAACGGGCCAACTTCAGATTTCAGGCTTAGGAGAGCGCCCATGAAATGGAAGAACCTCATCAAAGTAGCTTTCAAGTCGATCATCAAGAATAAAATGCGCACACTGCTGACCATGCTGGGCATTATCATTGGCGTCGCCGCTGTGATCGTCATGGTGGCCATCGGCAAGGGAGCCGAACAACGCATCCAGAACCAGATTTCCAGCATGGGCACCAACCTGATCATGGTATTCCCCGGCTCGAGTCAGCAGCGGGGCGTACACATGGGTTCAGACCAGGGTGTGCGATTGACCCTGGACGACGTGGAGTGGCTCAAGAAAAACAGCACCCTGCTGGAGGCTATCTCGCCGATGGTGCGCAGCGGCGTCCAGGTCATCGGCGGCAGCGGTAATTGGAATTCCTCTGTTTACGGCGTTTCCGAAGGTTACCTGGCCATCCGTGACTGGAAATTGAGTTCCGGTGATTTTTTCACGGCCAACGACATTCGCGCCCAGAGCAAGATCTGCGTCATCGGCCAGACCTTGGTGAAAAATCTTTTCGCCAACGAAGATCCCGTCGGCCAGCAGCTGCGCCTGCGCAACGTCCCTTTCAGGGTCATCGGCGTATTAAAAGAAAGAGGCCAGAGCGCCTTCGGCCAGGACCAGGACGACGTGATCATCGCCCCCTATTCCACCGTTTATTACCGCTTGAGCGGTCAACCGCATATCCACCAGATATTGGCCCGGGCCGCTTCCCTGAATCAGATGGAACAAGCCCAGGCCGAGATCACTTCCATCATGCGCGAATCCCACAAACTCGCCGAGGGCGAGGACGCTGATTTCACCGTGCGCAACCAGACCGACATCGCTTCTACCGCCCAGGAGACCACCCGGGTCCTGACCATCCTGTTGGCATCCATCGCCAGCATTTCCCTGCTGGTGGGCGGCATCGGCATCATGAACATCATGCTGGTTTCGGTCACCGAGCGCACCCACGAGATCGGTATCCGCATGGCCGTCGGCGCCCGCAGCCGCGATATCCTGGTGCAGTTTCTCATCGAGGCCATCGTGCTCAGCCTTTCCGGGGGCCTGATCGGCGTCATGATCGGTTTTGGCGCTACCTATATCGTCCACCTGGCCACCGACTGGAACACGGTCATCGCCATGGAAAACGTGCTGCTCTCCTTTGGTTTTGCCGGCGCCGTGGGCGTGTTTTTCGGCTACTACCCGGCCCGCAAAGCCGCTGCTCTCAACCCTATCGAAGCCCTGCGCTACGAGTAAGAAGCCTAGGCCGGAGACCTGTCTTCTCTGAAGACCGGGCCGTGTCGAGGGGTTCCTCGGCCGGGCCTCACCCAGTCAGGCGGCCTGTATAGGCGTAGTCCAGTGCCAGGGCGACGGCCAGAGAAACGACATCCATTATCCGCTCTCCTTCCTGTCCGGGCCGGTAGAAGAGCTTCAGGGCGTCGGAGCGGATTTCCAGTTTGCGAAGGATGGCCGCGGCCTCACGCTCGCTCAATTTTGACCAAAGAACGACGCGATCGAGCAGGTGTGAGTGGAGCTTGCGGAACAGCCGTGAAGCCGGGCGCAGCAGCAGGCCGCGAACCGGCGGAAAAACCTCCCGCAGCCTGTCATCCACATAGCCGCGCGCGGCCCGCCGGTAGCGCTCTGCCTTTTTTCCATAATTGTCGGCGAGCAGGATGGTCATGGAATCAACGGGGCGAAGCAGGCGCACCCGGGAATTTTCGGGGCTTTGGCGGCAAATTTCCTTCATTAGGCCGCCCAGGTACTGCAGCTTCCTCATCACCGGCCAGTTGCGGTAGCGGTCCCTCCAGCCGGAGCGTGGCGTCAGCCAAACGGCAAATGTTTCGGCGAAATCTTCATCGGGATGCTTCTGGGCATAAGTGCGGCCGTATGGGAAGGAGGAGAGGTGCTTGACATACTCACGGCTAAGCATGTCTGGTCGGAAAACATCCCGGTAAGGACGCGTGAAACGCCCAAACATTTCCTCCCAGCCCGGCCGGCGCCATAGCCGGTAAGCATAATTAATTGCGTGGCCGGCTTCGTGACGCAAAAGAGCCATGATCCTCTTGCTGTCTTCAATTTCCCCGGTCTGCTCCTCCTCGATCCGGGCCAGGCGCTGGTCAGCCAGGTAGAATGGGATGCCGATGACCGGGTACCTGTCAGGACAACCCCAGCTGTCAGTCAGGTACACTGTGGGTTTGAAGCGAAAGCCCTTGACCTCCATCTCCCGGTACAAGCGGCGGACCAGGGGCTCTACGGGAGATCCGGCCAGGCTGAGGTTCAGGTCGGAGATGCGGCTGTTAAGAAGCTCGAAGCGGACCGTTTCCCAACTATGGACCAAGGATTGGATGGTTTTGGCACTCATAACGGCTTTTAGTCCCTCCATGAGACCGGGAATACCCCTAGCTCACAACGACCGGAAAGTGGCGCCCTCCCGGCAGCTGCGTCTCAGCAGAGGGATGTGGGGAGAATATAAGCCATGACGCAAACTTTGTCAAGCCGTCGCAAGCCTGGAAAAAAATAGGAACAAAATGTAGACAACGGCGGCTGGAGGAGGACATCTCTATAACGCCCACCCGGGCATTTGACCATGAGTGTTTTTTTTGCTAAGATAGAATATCTCCGAGTTCAATGAGCTAAAGCCGAAAGGCCAGGCCTTTTGAACCGTGAGGGCCGAGTCGGAAACGGTGCGGCCTCCCTGACTGGAAAGGAGAAAACCATGCCTAAAACATTTCATTTATTTATAAAGGTCCGCTAGCGGCCCCATGAGTGAAAAGCCCCTGATCAGCGTCGAAGCAGCGGAAAAGATCATCGCCGCCTTCCCGGTCGTCGTCCTCAGTGAAACCGTGCCGCTGCTGGCCGCGCAAAACCGGATCCTCGCCTCTGACATTCACTCGCCTTTGGCCATTCCCGAATTCGATAAATCGGCCATGGATGGCTACGCATATATCTCAGAAGACCAATCCCCTGCTTTTGAAATCATCGAAACCATCGCCGCCGGCACACCGCCCCGCCTGGCCGTCAGCCCCGGACACTGCGCCAAGATCATGACCGGCGCCATGCTTCCAAGCGGCGCCAATCGCGTGGTCAAGCGTGAATGTACCAGTGAAGAAAACGGCTTCATGAAGATCAATTGCGAAGACAAAAACCGCAACATCCGCTATAAGGGCGAAGACCTCCAGGCCGGGCAGGCGGTCCTGGCAAAAGGCAGGATCCTGCAGGCAGCTCAGATCGCCCTTCTCGCTTCGCTGGGACTTGCCGAGGTGCCGACGGCCCGGCCGCCGCGGGTCGGCATCATCACCACCGGCTCGGAGTTGATTGAGCCTGGCAATCCCCTGGGCCCCGGTCAGATATATAACAGCAATTACTATTCACTGGCCGCCCAACTGTGCGCCCTGGGCGCCGGACCCCTGGCCATGGGCCGTGTTGCCGACAACGCCCAGTCCACTGTTGAGGCCATCGATTCCTGCCTGGACAACTGCCAAGTCCTGATCCTTTCCGGCGGGGTTTCGGCCGGAGATTTCGATTACGTGCCCGCAGCCATGAAGAAAGCCGGGCTCACCCTGCATTTTGAAAAAATCGCCGTGCAGCCCGGCATGCCCACGGTTTTCGGCAGCCGTGGAGAAAAAATCGTTTTCGGTCTTCCCGGCAATCCGGTTTCGACCTTCGTGATCTTCGAAATATTCATCAAACCACTGATCAGGCGCCTGCTGGGGCACAATGAACAACCCCTGGTCATACCGGCGCTTTTAACCGCAGCCTACAGCCGTTCAAACGGAGCGCGCACTTCTTTCGTTCCCGTCCGCTATTTCCAGGGTCGGGCGACCGTGCTTGCTTACCATGGTTCGGCCCATCTTCATTCCTTAAGCCAAGCCAATGCCCTGATGCAAGTTGCCGTGGGGCAGCTCAATATCCCGGCCGGGAGCACCGTCGATGTTCGATACCTATAACCGCGAAATAAGCTACCTGCGCGTTTCGGTAACCGACCGCTGCAACCTGCGCTGCCTTTACTGCATGCCAGAGGCCGGCATCGAGATGAAAAACCATGCCGATATCCTGTCCTATGAAAAGATCGTCAGCATCGTGGCTGCTGCGGTCAAAATGGGGATACACAAGATCCGCCTGACCGGGGGCGAGCCGCTGCTGCGGAGAAACATTGCCTTTTTGGTCCGCGAACTGAAAGCTGTCCGCGGCATCAGCGAAATAAGCATGACCAGCAACGGCACGCTCCTTGACCTTCTCGCCGATGAACTTAAGGAAGCGGGACTCGACCGTCTGAACATCTCCCTGGACACCCTGGATGCCGACAAATACCGGCAGCTCACCCGCAATGGGGATATCGAAAAAGTCCTGGCCGGCGTCGCCGCATGCCGCCGGGCCGGTTTCCAGGCCACCAAGATCAACATGGTGCTGATCCGCGGATGGAATGAAGACGAAGTGGGGGCCATGAAAAATTTCTGCGCGAAAAACGGCCTGCTCCTGCAGCGCATCCATCATTACTCCCTGCACGACCACAAGACCGCCCGGAGAGAATTGGCGGCGGAAAGGCCGCTATCCTGCAAAGTTTGTAATCGACTGCGTTTGACCGCGGACGGCAAACTGAAGCCCTGCCTGTTCTCGGACCGGGAATTCACTGTCGATTTTTCAGATATCCCGGCCAGTCTGGAGAAAGCCGTGTACGCCAAACCCAGGCATGGGGTTGCCTGCCGCAACCGCGAAAACTGGCAGATAGGAGGATAAATGAAACTGAGTCATGTCGACGGTTCCGGAAAGGCGCATATGGTCGATATCAGCGGCAAACCGCCCATGCACCGTGAGGCCGTGGCCGCGGGCAAGATCATTATTTCCGCCCCGACCCTGGACCTGCTGAAAAAAAATCTTCTGCAAAAGGGCGATGTCCTGGCCGTGGCCCGCATTGCCGCCATCCAGGGCGGCAAAAAGACAGCGGAACTAATCCCCCTCTGCCACCCGCTGGCCATCGACCAACTGGATGTGCAGTTCCAGATCGTGGCCGACGGCATCGAGATAACCGCCAAAGCCGTCAGTGAAGGAAAAACCGGTATCGAGATGGAAGCGCTGACCGCGGTGAGCATTGCCGCCCTGACCATTTATGACATGTGCAAGGCGGTAGACAAAAACATGATCATCGGCGCCATCGCCCTGCTGGAGAAAAGCAAACGTGAAATTCAAGGTTGAGTCGGTAAATATCGCCGCGGTCAAGGGCGTGCAAAAGCACGAAGTGCCCGAGATCGTCTGCCGGGAAAATTTCGGCATCGAGGGCGACGCTCACGCCGGCGACTGGCACCGCCAGATTTCCCTGCTGGCCGGGGAAGCCGTGGACGCCATGAAAGCCAAAGGCCTTGAGCTGGCTCCTGGCGCTTTCGGCGAAAACATCGTCACCCGTGGAGTGGATTGGAGCCGGGCCCAGGTCGGAAAAACGATAACCATCGGCGCAGTGGAACTGCAGATCACCCAGATCGGCAAGGAATGCCACAGCCGCTGCGCCATTTATTTTGCAGCCGGTGAATGCATCATGCCCAGCCAGGGGGTTTTCGCCAAAGTGCTCAAGGGAGGAAGGATCCATGCTCAAAGTTGCGGTTATTACAGTATCCGATAGGGCGGCGCGGGGCGAATACGCTGATCTCTCCGGGCCGCGCATCCGCGAGATCCTGGAACAGCGGCTGCCCGGGGCCGACATTTCTCTGACCGTGGTCCCTGACGAAGCTCAGGCGATCTCCCAAGCCCTAACCGGAAATCTGGACCGGGATTACATACTTACCAGCGGCGGTACCGGACTTTCGCCCCGGGACATCACTCCCGATATCTGCGCCCGTCTCTGCGACCGTGATATTCCGGGCATCAGTGAATGGCTGCGCCGTGAATCGGCTCGGGAAACTCCGTACGCCGTCTTCTCCCGTGCTTACAGCGGCATGAAGGGCCACACGCTCATCGTTAATTTTCCCGGATCGCTGCGCGGCGCCGAATTCTGCGCCAGTCTTCTGGCCGGCATTATGCTGCACGGACGCGACATGATTTGCGGCGGTGGGCACGAAACCTCCCGCTCCTGAAAGCCTATTTTTTATTCTTGTTGCGCGCCCAGATGATCAATTCATCGAGGTCGTGGTCGACTGACTTGCCATTCTGACCTTTGGGGTTTCGACCAGGCAGGGGAGCTTGCCCGGCAGCCGGCTGGGAATCTATTTTATCCGTGCTAGGACCAAGAAAATGCTCGATCTTGCTCAGTAATTCCGCGTCACGGAATGGTTTTTCAATAAAATCATTGGCTAGTCCTTTATGCACGTACATACGCAGGTTGACATCCTTGTAGACCCCGGTCATTAAAATAATTGGGATATTCCGCAACTCATCGCTGCCGCGAATCTTTTCGCAAAGAGCGATCCCGTGCATCCTGGGCAGAAGGATATCGGCCACGATTATATCCGGCTTTTCCCTGCTGATCAGATCGAAACCACTAATGCCGTCGGCAGCCAAATGGACAACGTAACCCGCATCGGTGAAAAGCTCCTGCAGGGAATCCTGAATGACCAGATCATCATCAACAATCAATATTTTCTTACCCATATTGTCCCTTGCCTCTCTCAAAAAAACCGTTGAACCATTATAGCATAAATAAAAAAATCAAGTCAAAAACACAAAAAAATGTTTTAATGGTTGCTTTTTTCCGACCGGACGAATTATAATGCTTTTTGCAAAACCGAAAGGGATTCAATGGATAAAATCATTATTTATTGCGACGGAGCCTGCAGCAACAACCAGCTGGCTCAAAACAGCGGCGGCTGGGGAGCCATCCTGCAGTACCAGGGCAAGGCCCGGGAAATTTCCGGGGCCGAAAGAAACACCACCAACAACCGCATGGAACTTCTGGCCTGCATCATGGCCATGGAAGCGATCAAGAATCCCGCCCTGCCGATTTCGGTGTTCACCGACAGCGCTTACCTGCACAACTGCCTGACCCAGAAATGGTATCAGCGCTGGCAAAAGAACGGTTGGCTGACGGCTAACAAAAAACCGGTGGAAAACAAAGATTTATGGCTGCGGCTGCTGGCGCTGAAAGACCGCTTGCCCCACATCACATTTCATAAGGTGGCCGCCCACAGCAATATCGCTTTGAATGAACGCGCCGACAAATTGGCCAAAGAGGCCATTCGCAAGCTTCTATAGCGAACCGCCACCCTGCCGGCCTTCTAGAATTTATTCATCCTCATTATTTCGCTCAAAGGCAGGCGTTCGGGCCTGGCTTTTTCGATTTCCGCCTGCTGTTCGTTCAGAAGGGAGTTGGCCGGCAAAAGATGCTTGCCGACGTTGACCAGGGTGATCAGGCGCATATCAGCGGGAACTCCCAGAATTTCCTTGGCTTTGTCCTCATCAAAACCGGCGATGGGATGGGCGACCAGCCCGAGTTCACTGGCCCGCAGGATCAAAAAGGCAGTGGCCATCCCGGTGTCGAAGAGGTAATATTCCCTTTCCTTGACTATACAATCCAGGTCTTTACGGCTGGCCACGGCGACGATCAGGGAGGCGGCCTTGGTCCATTCATTGCCCTTGTTCATGGCTCCCTGCAGCCGTTCCAGGACCTCCTTATCAAAAACGAATACATAACGCCAGGGCTGCTTGTTGAAGCAGGAAGCCGAAAGAGACGCAGCCGTGGCCAGTTCGCGGACCAGGCTTTCATCGATCTTGACCGGCCCCAATGAACGGTAGGCGCGACGTATTTCGATGGTCTTCATTAACTCCATGTGTCCTCCATGAATGAAATATTCGTTTTATCCAGAAAATTCCCCGGAAATGGCTTATTTTTTGACCATTTCTCTTTTTATCTGAAAGAGCTTGCGCAAATGCCCCATCTCTTCATGAATGATCTTGTCTACGGCTGCAGAATTTCCCTTGGCATACATTTCTTTCAATTGGGAAAAGAATATAACCGAATCCTTTTCAAAGTCCATGGCCATGTCCAAAATTTCCTCCAGGCCGGAAACCTTGGCGAGCTTGGCGTTGACCGCCTCAGCGTCGCCAAGCGAATGCGTTTTGCAGAATTCCCGCATATAGGCCTGGTATTCCGGGTCACGTTTGCCGCCCTTGATCTCGCCGCTTTGTTTCAGCAGCTTCTTGAAAACTTTCTCATGCTTGAATTCCTCGTCGGCCAGGTATTGGAAAAGCTTGGTGATACTGGCTTCCCTGAATTTCTTAATGGCCCCGATATAGAACTCATAACCTCTTTCTTCGATATAAACCGCAAATTCCAGAATTTCCTTCACACTCAGTAAATATGACATGTTTGCACCTCATGTTGATTTTGTTCCCCGCAAAACCCAATTGAAACCAATCAGATTCTAAATTAAACTATATTATAAAAATACATTTTTTTCAATTTTCCAATCACTGCGAAAGCTATAGGGCAAAGGACGAAGAATGAACATGGCGTGATCTTACTGATTTTAGAGATTCGCTTTTTTGTGGTAAAATGGAGCCATGAAAACAATTAAATCAAGTATAATAATAGCCACAATCATCCTGGGATTGGCGGGTTACTGCCAGCTGCCGGCGGCCGAGAACCAGCCTCCGGATTTTGAAACCAAGGATATTGCCGGCAAGGCCGTGAAATTGTCCGACCTCAAAGGCAAGGTCGTGCTGCTCGATTTCTGGGCCACCTGGTGCCCGCCCTGCCGGGTGGAGATCCCCAACCTGCTCGGCATTTTCCGGCAATTTAAAAACAGGGATTTCGTTCTGATCAGCGTCAGCCTTGACCGTGATCTGCAGGCGGCCCGCAAGTTCGTCAAGGACAAGGAGATGGACTGGGTGCACATCATCGACATGGAGGCCGGCCGCGAGATCGCGACCCTCTACCAGGTCGAGTATATACCCTCGACTTTTATCATCGGCCGCAAGGGAAATATCGAAGCCCGCCAGCTGCGGGGCGATGAACTTAAAGACAAGATCGCTTCTTTGCTTAAATAAGTCCGCTTTATTCGATTTTTATTTCAATATCCTGGCCGGCGATCTTGCGACTGATGTAAAAAGTCTTCAGCGGCGTCATGCCGGAATTGTGCGACTTGACAAAAATTTCGCAAAAAGAATTCCGCCAGTCCTTCTTGTATTTTTCAAAAGCGGCCGCTGAACTGGCGCGGTA
>SPCN01000282.1 GCA_004525465.1 Chrysiogenales bacterium
CGTTGCACGATCTCGTTATACCATTTCGAGAAATCCTCGCCGCGGGGAGTAAGCTTGTCTGCCATAATGCTGTCCGGTCCTTCTTCTGTTATATGGGTCGTACAGGTTGATTCATCAAAGACGAAGTTTCATTTGCGGGCGGTTTCGCGAAGCGCGTCTACTAGCACGGGGAACGACTGCTTGCGCGTAAGCGGCAGATGCTCGGACACCTCGAACGCGAAACGGCGGCCGTCGGGCGTTTTCAGCAGCGCGTGGTAGAGCGTAAGAACCTCTTCTTCCATGGATGCTCATCGGCGATTTCCTGTGTGGCCAAGGCTATGAATATACGGCCGCGAGCCGGTGGAATCAAGGGAAAACGGGGAAGGCCGCAAAAGGGGGCACAGAGAGGGTCAGAAGCCGGATGTGCTGCTGCACGTGCCGCACTTGTTGCGCACAGCGATGAGGTCCAGGATGTTCACCCTGCCGTCGCCGTTGACGTCGGCATAGCCGCCGGATGAATTGAGTGCGTTGCGGGTTACGATGAGGTCGAGCATGTTGATGCAGCCGTCGCCGTTGACGTCTTCCGCGACGCAATCGGTGTGGATTCTCATCCCCCAGGCGATGAGCTTGCCGGTGTCTTCAGGGCCGCCATCCCAGAGCTTGAGCACCCAATCGCCGACGGAAGCCTGGTCGCGGAAGCTCCATTGCGTGTCGAAATCGAGCGTGAAGCCGCGGGCGTCGTCGACGTGCGGCGTGCGCAGTTCAGCTATGATGCCGCCGGGCGAGGTGAGGCTGGCGCCCACGTCGCCTATCCATTCGTGGTCGATCTCCACGTGCACGGTTACGCCCTTGATTGCGATCTCTTCGGTGATCGTGATCGTGCTGGTGAGGCCGCTAGGGTCGTTGTCGGGGATGTCGGCCGGCGTGGCCAGCTCTTTCATGAAGCGGCGTGCCCAGGGTATTCGTGCAGACACGGCTTTGAGAGCGTTGGCTCGGCCGCCGGTTACGGTTTTGCCGATGAGCGATGGTGCGAGGTCGGTTGATTCCATCAATAGCGTGCGAAGCTCGTACACGCCGATGCTGGGGTGCTTCGAGCGAACGAGTGCGGCTATGCCGGCCACGTGCGGGCTGGAGAATGACGTGCCGTAGGCGTAGGCGTAGCTGTCGCTGCCGGTGGTAGTTTGGATGTAAGAGCCGGGCGCGGCAAGATCGACCGCCTTTGCGCCGTAGCTCGAGTAGCTGGTGAGGTAGTCGGAGCTGTCGGTTGCGGCCACGGCCAGTATGTTTGCCAGATTGTGCGAGGCGGGGTATTGAGGGGCGCTGTCGATGCTCTTGTTGGTGTTGCCGGCGGCGGCTACGAAAAGCACGCCGGCCTGCTGAGCGCGCTGGATTGCATCTAGCTCGAAATGGCTGAAGTCGCTGCCGCCGTAGCTGGCGTTGATTATTTTGGCGCCCATAGCCACCGCGTAGTCGATAGCCTCCACCTCGGCGCTGGTGGAGAGGTCGCCCGATGTATCATCGGCGCCGATCTTCAGCGGAAGGATTTGAACGTTCCAGCACACGCCGGCCACGCCGATGGCGTTGTTGCCTGTTGCGCCAAGCACGCCCGAAACGCGAGTGCCGTGGTTCATCACATCGATCGGGTTATTGTCGGGCACGGGCGCGGTAAGCGACGGCCCCACGAAATCCCAGCCGCTCACGTCGTCGATATAACCGTTGCCGTCGGTATCCGTGCCATCGGGCGTTTCGGCTACGTTGCGATATATGTTGGCAGATAGATCGGGGTGCAAATAATTTATGCCGGTGTCTATCACGACCACTATCACGCGGCTGCTGCCTACCGTGGCGTCCCACGCGTCGGGCAGCTTCATCTTGGACAGAGCATACTGGTTGGCAAAATTGGGATCGTTGGGCAGGCGCGAAACCGTCCGGATATAGTCGGGCTCCACGACGAGCACGCCGGGCGTGGCGCGTGCGATGGCCATTGCACGCTCAACGGAGAGGCCGGGGGGCAGCTTCCAGAGCTGGGCGCGAGCAAGGATGAACTTGCGGCCGGGCTTGAGCCCGCGGCCTTTCAGGGCGTTGGCCGCCGGATGCTCGTGCTCGCCGGAGAGGCGAACGAGCAGGCGCCCGGGGATAACGCGCCTTCCGTTGAATTCTTCCAGTTCGCTTCCATGCACCCAGCCGGCGAGCATGCAAGCCCACGCAAGGAAAACTAAGTTGCGCACGACTAGCCCCAGTGGATCCTTCGTTGGAGATGTCTGCAACATTTCTTAGTACTTAGTATGAATGATCGGTTAAAAGTTCCCAGTTTTCTGCAAAAAAACGCTCAAAGGGCCGAGGGGCGCAGAGCACCAGGAGCCGAGGGCAAGAGAACCGTCGGCTCCGGAGTCTGCGGCCGGTTCATTTGGGTTCCTCGGCCGGGGCCGGCTCCGCCAATTCCGGCTCGGCCGGGGCAGCCGCGTCAGGTTCTTCATTCTCGGGTTCGGCGGTTTCCTTTGCCTTCTTTCGTCTCTCGGCGGCTTTCATCTTGATCTTCACTTCGCGGTCGCGTGTCATCCGCTTCACCGACAGCCGCGGCTCGGCCTGATCCTTCACCAGCTTTTCAAAGTCCGCCACGTTCATAACGGGCGTGTCGTTTACGTGCGTAACGATTTCGTAAGGCTTGATGCCCGATATGGATGCTTTGCTGCCTTGCTCCACCTTTGATACGATCACGCCCGGGTCTTCGGGCTTGCGCTGGAAGTATCGGCGCACTTCAAATGTGAGGTCGCGCACGGTGAGGCCGAGAGATTTGCTGTTGAACCGGCCGGCCGAGTTGAAGTACGCCGGGCTCGCCTCGATCAGGAAGTCCTTGTTGATGATCTCGCCGTTGAAGAAGAACTCGGCAGTGTATTTCTTGCCGAAGCCGATATCGGTGAGTGCGCGTGTGAAGCTGTTTTCGGCGCTCGGCCAGGGGTTCGGAATCTGGTCATAGTATTCCTCTGACACCATGTCCAATTTGTCCCACGGGAAGGGCTCGTGCGTAAAGTAGCCTTCGTCTTCCATTTTCACTTCGAGGGGGGCGAGCTGGTCTTGCACGTGCAGGCGCAGCAAGACGTAGCCGGGCTTGATGCCGGCTTTCGCGGCGGGCGATTCGGGATAGATGTATGAAACGAGTGCGCCGATCTCGCCGTCTTTGGTCTGCTCCGATACGTTGTTTGCCCGCGCGAGCTCGCGGTCCAGCCCTTGCAGTTCAATTCCCATCCACGCCAGGCGGTTCTCGTCTGCCTCGCTTAGCGGCACGTTGTCGGGATCGATATGCTTTGGCAGATCCGCGAGCACTTCACTGAGGTGCGCCACCGGCGTGAGTGTGGGCGTGTTATCGCTCCAGCGGTTCTGTTCCTGCAGGGTTACCTTTGTTCTTTTCACGATGGGGATGGCCGCGAGTGATGCGTTGGCATCGAAGAGCAGCACGGCTTCTCCTCGTTTGGAGAGTTCTGGGTAGACGTTGCGTTTCCAGCCCATTTCGTATTGC
>SPCN01000256.1 GCA_004525465.1 Chrysiogenales bacterium
ACTGAACTGAACCGGCGCAAAGCCCTGGACCTCCTGACCCCGGTCTACGAATTCAACGAGCAGAAGATCTCCGGCAGCCAGATGCTGCTGAATGAATGGTTCAAGTTCTTCATGGATATCCGCAAGGAATTGCCCATGAAAAAGCAGAACCTGGAGGAAGTGCGCACCCGCATCAGCGAGAATTTCGGACTCGATCTGCCCGCGGCGACCATCAATACCCTTATCCGTTCCAACCCGTTTGCCCGCATCGACCTGAACAGCCTGCTTCAGGAAATAGCCCACTGGGAAGAAAAAGGAATATTGCTCTCTAAAATCGGGATTCCCCAAGACGATAACGGAATGATCACCCTTTATATCGAGAAAACAGGCTATTCACAGGTAAAAGTATCGAACCTGTACGATTTAAATGATATCAGCAGCCAATTATCGGTATTTTTAAAGAATTCGTCCCTGAAAGAAAAAGAAAAAGAGATATTAAAACCGATTTTACTCGAATTTATCAGCATTAATGTCTCTTTTTCAAAAGTTTTGACCCGACTTCAGGAAGAAAAAACCCTGGCATTGGTCAACCCGGTATTTATTCAATTAAAAAAGGGCAAGATTATTTTGCGCCGCGGCGATGAGATCGGCAAGGATCTTTTACGCCTGATCCACTTGATCTCAGCCGAGGAAAAGACCGCTTCCAGGAAAATACCGGATATTTTTCTCATTCTGCTCGTTCTAAGCGTACTGTTCTTTTTCTTCTGGCGCTTGAACGTTCTCACCAGGATTGGCGGCATCAACCGCAACCGGCTGAATTTTGCCACGGGCATAACTTTTATTGCCAGCGCCGTGATCTATCGTTTGGCATTGTTCATTTATCCGCTCATTTTGAAAAACATCACCCTTAGCATTCACATGGACAGTACCGGCCTGATCTATGGCATTCCTTTCGCCGTCGGCTCGCTGATCATCGCTTTTCTCTTCGACTTGCAAAGCGCGGTCATTTTTTCTATTATCAACGCCGTCATCAGCGCTTTCATTTGCGACGGGAATTTCAAGATCGTGCTGTTCGTGCTGGTCGGCAACCTGGCGGTGGGATTCGGCATTGAATACTACCAGCGGCTGAAGCGCTCTTCTATTTTGAAGGCAAGTTTTTTCTGGCTGCTCCCTGTCAACATGCTGATCACACTGATGCTGGCCCTGACCCAAGACAATGCCACATGGACCATGGTGGCTTTTTACGTGCTGTTGGGAATTTTATCGGCTTTGCTGTCAGCCCTGATCGCCAATTTCATGATCCCGCTTTGGGAAGTGATATTCAAGCTGGTCACCGACTTGAAACTGGTCGAGATCACCAATCTGAATCTGCCGGTATTCCGTGAAATGCTGGAAAAAGCACCGGGGACCTATCACCACGCGCAGATGGTGGCTTCGTTGGCCGAAGCCGCCGCCCAGGAACTGGAACTGTCGCCGCTGCTGGTGCGGGCCATGGCCCTTTACCATGATATCGGCAAAATAGACAACCCCCAGTTCTACACCGAAAACCAATCGCTTTATGAAGACCCCCACGGGAAGCTCACGGCGCTGGAAAGCGCCAAGACCATCATCGCCCATATACCCCAGGGCATGGAAAAAGCCGAACAGCTGAAGCTGCCAAAAAAAGTCAGCCAGGCCATTTTCCAGCATCACGGAACAAAATTGGTGAAATTCTTTTATGAAAAAGCCAAGGAAAACGGCGACAGGGATCTGGATGACTTCGATGAGAACATGTTCCGTTATCCGGGGAAAAAGCCCCAGGGCATAGAGGAGGCCGTCATCATGTTGGCCGACCAGGTCGAAGCTGCAGCCAAAAGCCTTTCGGCCCCCGATGATCATGATATCAAAAGCGTGGTGGAAAAGATCATTGCCTCCGATATCGCCGACAACCAATTCGATGAATGCGTCGGTTTAACATTCAAATCCCTGAATATCATTGCCAGCAGTTTTTATAATAAGCTGTCCTCGATCTACCATCAGCGCATCGCTTATCCCGGTTTCGATTTCAGCAAAGAGAAGGCTAATGATCAAAATCCAGCATGAAGGGTTTCCGCTGCCGGAAAAAAAATTCCGGGCGCTGCTTATAAAAATTGCCGGGCGCTTACAGCTCAAGGGGACCGTTACCATCCGCATCGCCGGGGCGGCCGAAGTTCGCGCCCTGAATCGCAAGTACCGCCGCAGGGATTACGCCACCGACGTACTGAGTTTCCCGCTGGGGGAAAAGCTTCCCGACGGTTTTTATGCCGGTGATATCCTGATCTGCTGGCCGGTCGCTGAAAAACAGGCCCGGCAAAACGCCCAGTCCACGGAAAAAGAATTGCTGCTGCTGATGATACATGGTTTGCTGCACCTGCAGGGACACGATCATGAAAAAGACCAGGGGGAAATGCTGGTTTTGCAAAAACAATTGTTTGCCGAGTACAGCGGGGATATGCCATGAACCTGGCCATTCTGATCACCCTGTATATCGTCACCATACTTTTGCACCTGCTGGAAAGCAGCTTTGAAAGCTTTTCGCGCATTTCCCTGGCCAAATTCCTGAATGGCATGGGCGGCAAGCGCCTGCCGCGCTTCGCTTTTGTCGCAAAGTTCGACCTGGTCATTCATTCTTTGGCAACGGTTGTGTTCCTGCTGCAGATCGTCTTGCTGCTCTTCACTTTTCAAATTCTGGAAAAAGCCATCCCTGCCGCTTCGGTCCGCATCCTGCTCATCGGCCTGTTCTACCTGGTTTTTTTCAACTTGGTGTTTTACATCTTCGCCTACCTGAACCGTGAAAAAGTGCTGCGCCGGCTTCTTTTCCTGTTCCCGCTGGCCTGGATCATTTTTTATCCCCTTAATTTTATTTTTACCGTCTTTTTAAAAGAAAGTCCGGCCGAATCCAGCGAAAATAAAGAAGAAGAAGAACTGAGCGATGAACAGCTGGAAATGTTCCTGGAAGAGGGCGCCAAGGAAGGGGTCATCGAAAAGGAAGACCAGGAGATGATCGAAAGCGTTCTTGAGTTCGGCGATACCCTGGTCAAGGAGATCATGACGCCGCGCGTGGATATGGTGCATATTCACATCGATGCCAGCCTGGACGAGATCATTGCCATCATCAAGGAAAATAAGAAATCCCGCTTCCCGGTGATCGCTGAAAGGATCGACAATATCGAAGGCATCATCCTGGCCAAGGACGTTCTCAATTACTGGGGCCGCAGCGAATTCCACATCAAGGAGATCCTGAGGCCGCCTTTTTTCATTCCGGAAACCATGCGCATCCTGGAGCTGCTGAAGGAAATGCAGAAAACCAAGCAAAAATTCGCCATAGTCAGCGATGAATTCGGCGGCGTGGTAGGGGTGATCAGCATGGAAGACATCATGGAGGAGATCGTCGGCGACATCAAGGACGAGTATGACGATGACAGCGAATCGATCATCCGCGACCGTGACGGTTTCATCGTCCAGGGCGATATCGATATTTATGAATTGAACGAAGCCTTGCAGATCGATATCGACGAGAACGAAGACTATCAGACCGTGGCCGGGCTGATCAGCTTTAAATTGGGCAAAATTCCTCAACCCCAGGACAAGATAATTGTCGAGGGCTTCATCCTCGAAGTAAAAGAAATGGAAAGGAACCGCATCAAGACCGTACGCATTTACCATGAAAAAAAATAAAACCCGGCATTCCGGGTATGTGGCCCTGCTGGGCCGGACCAATGTCGGCAAATCGACTTTCCTCAATGCCCTGATGCAGACCAAGGTGGCCATTGTTTCCGACAAGCCCCAGACAACGCGCAAGAAGATCCTGGGCATCAAGACCAC
>SPCN01000021.1 GCA_004525465.1 Chrysiogenales bacterium
CAAACTGCGCGGCAACTGCAGTTCGTTGGCTAACCGTGTTCCGCCGGAAAAAACATTTTCTGACAATTCGAGGCCAAAATCCAGAAGATTGAACAATTCAAGTTCCAGACGGCCTTTTTTTCCGAACAAAGAAATCTCATAACCGAATTTAAAATTGAAATCCCAAAGGCAATCCTCTCTGGGACCGCCTTTTTTGCCATATTCATCCTCAGCCTTTATGGTCTGGTAGGTGATGACCCACTGGTCATTTTTCTGAAAAGCACTGATAAAAGCGAACGGATTACCGTCACGATATTTGATGCTGGCACTCAGAAACAAACGCCGAGATAGATAGTAACCTAAAAAAATCTTGCTGACGAAAGCCCGATCGCCGTCGACACGCCCATAGCCATTTATCCAGGAATTCGGAAAAGCCTGGCTTTCGGAAATGATACCGATATCATTGGCGGTTGGACCGTTACCAAAAGCAGTATAGCCCATGCCAATATGGGCCAGGAAAGAAAATGAAAAAAACCAGCGTTGAAGTTTTTGTCCATGCAATTGAATAAGCAACTGGGCATAAAACGGATCTTTGTCAAAGGCGGCATTATCCAGTTTAAAAGCGCTGAACGGCCGGTCGAAAAAAAAGTAATCCTGGCCGGCAACCTCTTCGTAATAACCATAATTATCGGAGAAATATGTCCATATGGGTTGGCGGATTTTTTTGTAGAGTCCCTTGATGTTAAGATTGAAATTGGCTGAGAGCCGAGTGTTCATCTGCAGCAGGATGCGTTCCCGTTGAGGCGGCTGCAAATTCGCAGAAAGGAAATGGCTGGGACCGCCGACCTGACCGAATAAAGCGCCTTTTTCCTGGTTCTGGAAGCGGCCGTCGCCGTTGTCGTCATTCCAGTAAAAAATGGACGCTCCGGGACGCTGGTCTTCCAGGAAATCGCTGACATTGGCTCGCAATTCATAAGGCAGAATGCCATAAGATAAAGAAACCCTGGTTTTGATATTAGCGAACCAAGTGATACCAAGTTCAGCACCGGGTTGGGAAAAACGGCTGTTGTTGCGCGCCGTGCCAAATACAAGCTCCTGATATTGGAAAAATAGCCGGGCATTAAGGGTGATTTTCCTAGCCATCTTTATTGCCAACTCAGCTCCAGCTGTTCCCAAGAATCGTTGATTGCGGTATTCAGCGCCTTTCTGCCACTCGATCACCTGATACGGTTGATTGGAGAAATACAGGGCGTTGCTTGAACCGGTTTGTTCGGCCGCTGATAAAAGCACGGCTGCCAAGTTCAGGAAAGGTTCAAATTCGACTTTTTTGCCCAGTAAGGAAAAAGAATACTTTTGATCGACAGCCAAAGCCAGGGTATTTGCCCTAAAATCACCCCACTTCTCAAAAGGATAAAATCCCTGCCCATCAATGTCTTGCAAATCTTTGCCGGCGTCCGCAACCGTCGGTGTCCGTCTTTCCCATTCCAGCTGCCAGGAAAATTTAAAATTTAAGGGCCGGCCCTGCCAGGAAACCCCGGCAAACCAGGTTTTTTTATCCAAGTCATAGGTTTCCTGGGGGTAGCGCCCTTCCTCAGCAAATAAACGGTCACGGCGGATGCCATTCACCGCCAGGGACAAATCAAGCACTCCCCGGGCATATGCTCTTTGCCAGCGGGATAGAAGCTGCAGCAGGTTGCCTTTTTCAGAAAACTGGGCATCACGGACATTGAAATCGTTGAAGAGGCGCTCCTGGTTGAAATAACTCAGACCCAACAAAAAGGAAGAATGCGGCGATTTCGTTTCCCAAGAGTAATCAAACGCTTCATTTCGGGAAATTTGCCGGCGGCCGCTGTACAGATTGTCGGCTCTGAGACTGGCATGGTTGCCGATCGCAATTTTCCCCAGAGCCGTGTAGCCGCCCATATTTGGAAAGACAGAGGAAACCATCAGCCGGGAACGGGTTACAGCCGGGGAGCGCAGACGGAAATGAAATCCATAGTCGCGGTGCTGCGGAGTTTCGCTTTGTAAAGCCATAGAGTCAATGGTCAGAAAGGGCAGCTGGAAAGCCGGGGCACCGTCATCCAGGGCCGAGTTGATCGGAAAACCGTTAAAAAACCAGTTGAACTGAGAATAAGAATCTCCTTCAAAATAAACCTTGGGAAAATCAAGTTGGGCGAAACCATTGCTTTCCTCGATCAGGAAAGTAGCATCCGGAGCCAGGTTTTCAAAAAAATTCGCATAAAAATACCCGCCCGGCAGCCGTTCCAGCATGAAATTTGAAATGATGAATTCGGTTTCATCATCGCCGGCCTGTCCTTGGACCGGCAGGACGGCAAACCATATCACTGACAATAAAAATATGAAAAGCCGGATTTTGGCGGTCATTTGTGAAATATACCATTAAATCAGTGATTCGTAAATCATTAAAACACCAACAACCCCTCTCTTTCCAAAAGAGAGGGGAAGACGTCTTACTCCACTTCTCTTCACCAATCACAAATTACGAATCACGAATCAAGGGGGGATAAGTGTTGAACATTCAGGCTCTCGGGCGGGCAATACCGGAAACTATTTGATCTCGTAGCTGAAAGAAAGCCCGGCGCCGCCGGGGGAAAGAGAGGGCGACCAATGCAGGCGTTTTTTCTGGTTGCGCACCACCATCTTGCCCACGGCATAGCCTATGACTGCTCCCAGGAAGACGTCGGAGAGCCAGTGGGCGTCCTCGGTCACCCGCGACAAACCGGCCAGGGTGGCCAGGCTGTAGCAAGCGATCGGCACCCAGTGGTGATTCTTGTAATTTTCGGCGATCACCGTGGCCAATCCCCAGGCGGAAACGGTGTGTCCGGAGAAGAAAGAGTCGTAATGCGAAAAAGAGCCCTGGCTGTAGCGTTTGAAAAAAGCTTTTGGCCCGTACCAATAATCCAGGCCGTTTTCCACTTGCGGGCGCTGGCGTCCGGCCAGGTGCTTGACAACCTGGACCAGGAGGCCGGTGTGCAGCAGGGTTTCCCAGGCCATCAACCCGGTGTTCCGGGCTTTTTGATCCTTGAGCAGCAGGCCGCCGAGGAAGAACAGGCCGGCGATGCCGCAGTCCACACCCCAATCGCCCAGCATGGTGACCGCGGGGCTCACCTTGTCTACCCAGGGATTCCGGCTCTGATACAGTTTGAAATTTTCATAAATGCCTTCATCGTTGGCCACCAGCAGCCCGGCACCGACAAGCACTGTCGAAAAGATCGCAAGGTTCTCCCAGTCCAGGTGAAAAGGAGCCGACCACATTTCCGCTTCATCCCTGAAAAAACCGGAAACATAAGTGTTGATTTTCTTTTTGCCCGCAATATTCTCGGATGCGGCTTTTTCAGCTTCTTCACTTTCGTCCACCTGTGAAAAAATTGCCTGGCCGGAAATAAAACATACGAGCAGCAAAACAGCTGCGCTTTTTCTCAGTTGCAAGTGTCTGTCTCCAAATTGAAATAGGGAAACTGATTAAAATGATATTCTACTACAGTAGTTGGCGGAAGTAAATCATCGCGGCCCCCCCGAAATCGAGGTGGAGCGAAACTTTTCAAGCCCGTTTCCTGTCCTTACGGTCTTGACAAAATGTCGGTTTTAACTTATAAGGTAAGTTATCATGCCGAAGTGGTGGAATTGGTAGACACGCCAGTTTCAGGTACTGGTGAGCTTTACGCTTGCGGGGGTTCGAGTCCCCCCTTCGGCATGTCTTTTCATTTCCGCGCGGCGATACTTGTCGGATCCGGCAAATGACAACCGGAAGCCAGAAAAACCAACCATGAACAAAGGAAGAATAGCAGTTTTATTATCGGGCCGGGGCAGCAATTTCACGGCCATGCTACGCGCTTCCCGGGACGCCGGAGCCAATTTTTCAGTGCGCCTGGTCATTTGCGACCGCCAGGACGCTCCGGGACTGAAAAAAGCCGCCAATTTCGGCATCCCCGCCTATCATATCAACCCCAGGCAATTTCCCGACAAGGCCGCTTACGAAGCAGAGATCTGCGCATATTTGCAACGCGAAAACATAGAGTTGATCTGTCTGGCCGGCTATATGCGCCTGATCGGCCCCGTGCTGCTCGACAAATATCCCGGGCGCATCATGAACATCCATCCCGCCCTTTTGCCATCATTCCCCGGTCCGGACGCCCAGGAACAGGCGTTGCGCTACGGCGTCAAGATCAGCGGCTGCACGGTCCATTTCGTCGATGCCGGGATCGACAGCGGTCCGGTCATCGCCCAGAAAGCGGTCACGGTCCGCGCCGGCGACACGCAAGAGACCCTCAGCCGGAGAATACTGCGCCAGGAACACCGCCTTTATCCGTGGGCCATCCGCCAATTTTTCGCAGGCCGCTTGCAAATACAGGGCCGAACCGTTATCATTAAATAAAATGAAACCGAGAATTGCCGCATGCCTGTTCCTGGCCTTAACCGCTTGCGCCGCCGCAGCCGATTTTTCACTGAACAAAGCCAAGAGGATCGACAGTTTCCTTTCGCGCATCGCCGCCCGCAGCCAGCCCGCCCTTTTCCTGAAAAAAATTGCCTTCAGCGAAAGCGAATTGAATTCATACCTTAACCTGATATACATCAAAAAATACGCTCAGGAAGTGACTTTCATCGAATTGCGCCTCAAGGACAAGAACCTGGTCAACGGCACTCTCAAGGTCAAGCTGGCCGGCGAAAAATACGCCACAGTGCCCCAGTTCCTGCGTGACGTGGAGGTAAGTTTCAGCGGCAAATTCGAATGCAGCAATTATCACATGCGCTTCGCTTTTTCGGAACTGGTCATCAACGGCAGCCGCTTTTCTCCCACTGTCCTCGATGAGGCGTTCAATGCAGCCCAATTCAACTCCAAGACCAAGAAGTCGATCTTCGATTGGTTTACCCTGCTGCCGGGCTTGAAAAACGTGCAGTGCTCCGCTAAAACCATCTATTTCTACTATTGACCATCACGCCAGACACCCCGGTTGAAGAACTCAAGGGGATCGGCCCCAGTTACGCCGCTATCCTGCGCCGCCGCGGCATGGCCACGGCCGCAGAGCTGCTGCTGTATTTTCCCGAAACCTACCTGGATTTATCTAAAATTGAGCAATCCCCCTTGCCAGGCCGGGAAGGACTCTACGCCTTCACCGTCGGCCGCGTCCGGGTGAGCCGCAATTTCAGGAAAAGATCCTCCCTGCTCACGGCCCAGGGCCAGATCGGCGGCCGCCCGGTCACCCTGGTCTTTTTCAACCAACCCTACCTGCTGGAAATACTGCGCCGGAATGCGCCGGCCTACGTTTACGGCTGTATCGAAGAACGCCAGGACAGGTGGCAGATGGTCAATCCACTGCTGGCGCCGGAAAACCGCGTCGGCGGTATTCTTCCTCGTTACCGGCCTCTGGCCGCGCTGAAAGCCGGAACCATGCGCAAGATCATTGCCGGCATACTCGCCTCCTGGCAGGATGAAGGGGAAACACTGCCCGATCTGGTCCTGCAGCGGCATAACTTTCCCGGACGAACAGCGGCCCTGCGCGCCATCCACCAGCCTCAGGCTCTGAACCGGGATAAAATCGATAAAATGAAGGAGCGCTTCATTTACGGCGAATTGCTCATTTTCCAACTCGAACTGCAATTCGTCCGCGCCTGCTTCCGCGGCCGCCGGCGGCTACACCGCTACCTTTTCCACAACGATCTGCGCCGCTCCATCGACCGCCGCCTGCCGTTCCCGCTCAGCGAAGAACAGGTCGCCGCTTTCAGTGAGATCGTCAACGACCTGCGCTCGCCCCAGACCATGCAGCGCCTGCTGCAGGGTGAAGTGGGCAGCGGCAAGACCATCGTGGCCTTCCTGGCTTTGCTCCTGGCCCGCGAGAACGGTCACCAGGGAGCGTTCCTGGCCCCGACCGAGATCCTGGCCCGTCAGCATTACCGGAACGCTTGTTCCTTTTTCGGCAGCGACGGCATCGCCCTGTTAACCGGCAGCTGCGACATTGGGGCCAGGAAGGTAATCCTGGCCCGCCTGGCCAGCGGTGAAATATCCCTGGTGTTCGGCACCCACGCCCTGATCGCTGAAAGCATCGTTTTCAAAAATCTGGCCCTGGTGGTCATCGATGAACAGCACCGCTTCGGCGTGGCTCAGCGGGCCGCCCTGTTTTTCAAGAGCCGGGCCGCCGACCTGCTGGTCACCACCGCCACTCCCATTCCCCGCACCATGCTGCTGGCTCTGTACAACGACCTGGCAGTATCCACCTTGAAAAAACCTCTATCCGGCAGGCTTCCGGTCACTACCAGGATCGTTCCGGCCGCGGACCGCGACAAATTCTACCGGCGCTTGAAAGGGGAACTGGAAAGCGGGCGCCAGGGCTATGTCATCCTGCCGTTGATCGAAAAATCAGAGTATTATCCCGACTTGCGTTCGCTTCAGGAAGAAGGGGCGGCAGGCAAAATCCGCTGGCCCGGCATCCCCCAGGCCATGCTTTCCGGAAAAAGCACTGCCGCGCAAAAGGAACGGGCCTTGAAGCAATTTGGCAATGGTGGCGTACGCCTGCTGCTGGCCACTACCGTGGTCGAGGTGGGCATGGATTTTCCCGACGCCACCATCATGGTCATTGAAAATGCCGACCGCTACGGCCTGGCGCAGCTGCACCAGCTGCGCGGCCGGGTTGGACGCGGGACGGAGCAGTCGCATTGTTTTCTGATCGAGTCGCAGCGCCCGACCGAAAACGGCAAGTTGCGCTTGCAAGCCATCGCCGCCCATCACGACGGTTTTCGGATCGCTGAGCTGGACCTGGAGCTTCGCGGCGGCGGCGTGATCGCCGGCCTGGAGCAGGCCGGGGAGCTGGATTTCAAGCTGGCGGATGTGAAAAAAGATTGCCGGCTTTTGCAGGAAGCGCAAACCGACGCCCGCCGGCTTTTGCAAAACCCGGAATTGCAGAACGACGATGTTAAAAATTATTTGTCGGCACTGGCCAAAAAAATCGGGGAACTCAGTTTCAGTTGAGCAAGGAAAGTCAGGCCCTCAGGTTGGGTCAGAGACAAGAAAAACAACAGAATCTCGAAAATGAAATATTTGCAGGAAAATCTGAATGCCTGAAACTCATCCCCTACCCCTTCTCTTAGCAAGAGAAGGGGAATAGGAAGTCTTCTTGACCCCCTCTCTTAAAAAAAGAGAGGGGGAACGGCGGTGAGTTTACTGAGTAAGATCAGAAACATGGATTTGTCTCGCGCCACTCAGTTCTTCTCACCCTGCCAGGTCGGCAGCGATCTGGCGGCAGATGATGGCGGCAGGTTTTTCCTCCTGCTGCAAACTCGCCTTGATGCGCAGGAACTCTCCCCGCATCTCTTCCCGCAGCCGGGGCTTGTCCAGGATCTTTTTGATTTCCTCAAAAATGCGTTCGGCCCGGCACTCTTTTTGTATCAGCTCGGCCGCAATTTGGCGCCCAGCCAGGATATTGACAATTGAATATAGGCCGATCTTGACAAAACGCCTGCCCAAAATATAGGTCAGGCGATTGACGCGGTACACCGCGACAAAGGGGACCCCGAGCAGGGCCGCCTCCAGGTTGGAGGTGCCGCAGGTGGTGATGACCGCGTCGGCGGCGTTGAGCAGGTCGAAGCCCTGCTCCTGGTCCAGGACGCGGATATCCGGGTCGGCCGCGGCCAGTTGCTCCTTGTGAATATTCTGCGCTTTCTGCAGAAACACTTTCAGGGGAAACTCCCTGCGCAGCAAGCGCACGGCCCCTATCATCTCCCCAAGCAGCAGACGCACTTCCGCTTCGCGGCTGCCCGGCAGCAGCGCCAGCAGGATGTCGCCGGCGGCCACTCCGTGGCGGCGGCGGAACTCATCGCGCGCTTCGCTGACCCGCACCTCGGCCAGCAACGGATGGCCGGTATAGGTGAAGGTTACCTTCTCCTTTTCATAAATGGGCACTTCAAAAGGAAAAATAATGAACAGCCGGCTTACCCAACGGCGGATCTGCTCGACCCGGCTATAACGCCAGGCCCAGACCGTGGGGCTGATATAGTAATAAACCGGGATGCCGGCCCGGCGCAGGCGGCGGGCCAGGCGCAGGTTGAAGTCAGGGTAGTCGATCAGCAGGGCGGCGTCGGCCTGGCGTTGCCGCGCCTGGCGCAGGACCAGGTTCAGCACCCGCCGGATGCGCCAGAGGTGGGCCACGACCTCAACGATGCCCACCATCGACAGCGAGCGGTTGTGCACCAGGTTTTCAAAGCCGCTGGCGGCCAGGCGGTCGCCGCCGATGCCCCAGAAATGGATGCGGTCGCCCCGGGCCTGAAATTCCTTCAGAACCTGCACGGCGTAGGTTTCAGCCGAATTTTCAGCCGCCACCAGCAGGATGTTCTTCACTGGCCGCCCTCGTATTGCAGCTCGGGCATTTTCTCGTTTTCCTTTTCACCAAGGTAAAAAGCCCATTCATTGTATTTCTTTTTGCCGCGATATTCGCGGAAAGCCGTTTCCGGGGAAGTGGAGCATACGCCGACCAGCACGGCCCGGCCGAAATAGGCCTTGGCCAGGTGCTCCGGCACCACAAGGTATTTGACTTCACCAGCGGCAGTATCCTTGAAAACCATGTCCCAGCGGCCTTCCACGCTGATCGGGTCGGGATAGAGCCGGCGCAGGAATTTTTCCAGGTGCAGAATCTCGAAATTCTGCGGGTAGAGGTTGTTGTGGCTTTTGACGTAGAAGCCGATGGCGCTGACATACTGGCGGGCGCGGAAGATCAGCTCTTCCTCGGCTTCGCGCTGCATCATGGTCTGCCACAGCGGCACGGCCATGAGCATGAAAACGCTCAGCACCACCACGGCGATCATCAGCACGATCATGACGTAGCCGCGGTTCCGGGGATACTCCCGTCGCGCCGCCGGGATCACGGGCCTACCAATCGGCATAGGGCGTTCCATCCATGGCCATGGTCTTGGACAAACTTTTTACGTCGAGAACGCCCTGGTCGGCTTCAGGATCGAATTCCTCGTCTTCCAGGGGTTCGGCCATGACCAGCTGCCATTCTCTGCTTTTGTTTATGGGGTCAAACGGGATTTCGCGCAGGTAGCGGGCAGTCACCAGGTCTTCCAGACCGGCCGGATACTTTTTCTTGTCGAAATAGTACTTGTTGATGGCGTCACGGATCTGGAACAGGTTCTCCTTCAGGACCGCCTCCTTGGCCCGCAAAACCGAATATTTGTATTGCGGAACCAGGATCGCCACCAGGATGCCGATCATGGTGACCACGATCAGGACCTCGATCAGGGTAAAGCCTTTTTTCGCCATGCCTTGATTATAGCAGATATTTTGTTTATTAAAAATATTTGTTCCCTCAGGGCAGGCCTGCCCGATGGCTGCAAGGCTTGGATTTCATTTCCGGCTTTCCAACGTCGAACTTCGAGCCTCGATTCTTGGTTGTTGCTGCTCCCTGGAACCCAGGTTATTTCTTCTTCTGCCGATACGCCTCGAATAAAATAATAGCCGCCGCGGCCGAAACATTAAGAGACTCCACGGCCGGCGCATGGGGAATGGCCAGGAGCTGGTCGGCATTTTTTTTCAGCAGGGCCGAGACCCCCTTGCTTTCGTTTCCCAATATCACGGCCGTTTTGCCCTTGAAATCAAAGTCATAAAAATTCATGCCGGCGCGCTGGTCGGTCGCCGCCACCCAAAAACCGGCTTTTTTCAGTTTTTCGATATCCAGGGTCAGGTTGCGCGATTGGACCAGGCGCACTTTGCCCAGGGTCCCGGCCGAGGTCTTCCAGACGGTGTCGTTGACCGGGGCCGAGCCGCGGATGGAAACCAGAATCCCGTCGGCCTCCACGGCCGCGGCTGTGCGCACAATGGCTCCCAGGTTGCCGGTATCCTCGATGCCGTCCAGGATCACGACCAGGCCGGTTTTAACCGCGGCCAACAGCGAGTCGAGGCTGGAAAAGCTGACGGGGGCGATCTCGGCCCATACGCCCTGGTTGCGGGCGCCGGCCTTGCGGTCGACGGCTTCAGCCGGGACGAGCTGAAAGATCACGCCGCGGCGGCGGCACAACTCGATCACGGTGCCCATCTTGGCGTCCTGGCGTGAACGGTTGAGCAGAACCTTGTTGATCGGGGCTCCGTCCCTCAGGGCTTCGATCAGGGCATGGAGCGAGGTGAGGGCGGCCATCAGCGGTAATCCATGGCCACGCGGAAGCCCAGCACGTTCAAGCGCCGGTCCGGAAGCTCGCTGCTGCGGTTGGCCGAACGGATCAGCTCCAGCCCGTCTCGCCAGGAACCGCCGCGCACCACCCGGTTTTTGCCCGCGGCCGGACCTTGCGAGTCGCGGCTGGCCGCTGCCTGGTAGTAGCCGGGGTCGTACCAGTCGGCCATCCATTCCCAGACGTTCCCGGCCATATCCAGGATGCCGTAAGGCGATGCTCCTGAAGCAAACGATCCGACCGGGGCGGTGAAGGCAAAACCGTCCGTTTTCCCCTTCATGTTGACCTGGCTTGCGGTGGGAGGGCTCCAGCCCCAGGGATACTTTTCGCGGGCGGCTTTTTCCCATTCGGCTTCGCGCGGCAGGCGGAAATTGCGGCCGGTTTTTTGCGCCAGCCAGCGGCAGTAACTGTCAACGTCGTCCCAGGAGACATTGATCACCGGGCGGCTGCCCCGGCCCCAACCTTCATCAGCAGGCAATGGCCGCCCGGTTTCACGGCAGAATAAATCGAACTGCTCAAAAGTCACTTCGGTTTTTCCGAGCCAGAAATCGCTTATGAAAACCTTGTGGGCCGGATGTTCGTCGTCATCGCCCTGCCCGCGCGGCGATCCGATGGTACAATTGCCCTGGCGGATCTGCACCATGACCGTGCCGTTGAAAAAAATCCGTTCCAGGAAGCCTTTTTTGTTGGACGCCGCGGCTGCGGCGAGCGATTCATCAGGCTGAACCCGGGGAATGGGCTGCGCCGCCGCAGCTTCGCTGTCCGCTTTAGCGGTTTGGCCCCTGTCCTGAACGGCGCTTGCCGCAGGCGCCTGCGCAAGCACATTTATTGAGGGCGATTCACTTGCGCCGGCCGGCAAGGCGCCGGGCTGGCCGGAAGCGGTTTCGGCATTGGCGACATCCTTAGCCTCGGATCCGGCGTCTGTCGGCGTGGTTGCGGGCAGGGCCAATTCCCCACTCTGAGCAGATGGCTGAACATTTTTTCGGCCGAGCGGCCCGTAGACAAAAAAGGCAACGGCCAGCAAGCCGAGCAGCGCCCCCAGAAAAAACAATAGCGGTCTCCGGCGTTTGCCAGATGCCGAAGCAACCGTGTTCCCAGAGCTGTTCAACAGCTTGGTGTCATGGTCGTGATAATTGCTTTCCCTGAGCGTGGCTTCCTCAGGAACGGCCAAAGAGTACTTTTTTAAATCCGCAAGCAGTTCGCCGCAACTTCGATAGCGGGCGTCGGCATCGCGGGCCAGAGCCTTTTTGACCACACCTTCCAGGCCGGCCGGCAGCTGCTTGTTGAAATCGCTGAGCGGGGGAAGTTCGGCATGCATGATCTTGTAAATGACGGTGGTGATGCTCTCGCCGGCGAAGGGATTGTGCTGGGTCAACAGCTCATACAAGATGGCTCCCAGGGAAAAAATGTCAGATCGGTTGTCCACCTTTTTTCCGGCGATCTGCTCGGGGGACATGTAGCGCGGAGTGCCCATGAGCATGCCGGTCTGGGTCATGGTCGAGGCGGCGGTACGGGCGATGCCGAAATCGACGATGGAGACCTTGAGGTCCCGCCCGACCAGGATGTTGGCCGGCTTGATGTCGCGGTGGACGATCCCCTGCCGGTGGGCGTAATCCAGGGCCGAGCCGATCTGTCCGAACAAATGGGTGATCTCCTGCAGTGTGAATTTCCTTTTCTGCTGCAGCAGGTGCTCCAGGCTGCAGCCGTCGATGAACTCCATGGCAATATAGATCAGCCCCTCGTGTTCGCCGACATCGTAAATGGTAACGATATTGGCATGGGAGAGGTTGCCGGCTGCCTGGGCTTCGCGCCGGAAGCGCTTGAGCGCATCTTCCCTGCCGCTCTCCCCCTTCAGGATATCGAGGCGGATGGTTTTGACGGCCACGGAACGGCCGATCATGGGATCCAGGCCGCGGTAGACCACCCCCATGCCGCCCTTGCCTATTTCGCCGCTAATTGTGTATTTGCCGATTTTATCCATCATGTCTGCACCAGGGGGAATTTTAAAGCAAGACAGGGTAGATTGCAAGCCTGAGCCGACCCGGCCCTGCCACAATTTGCAAAAAAGGAACATAATATTGATTTTGCCGGCAAAGTGTTCTATATTATAAAAGAGAAAATGCAGCTGGATATGACATTCTTTTTAAGAGAGCGGAGGCAGTAATGCAAAGCACCTATGATCCGCAATTGATTTATGATGTGTTTGACCGTTACGGTTTCGCCATCCTGCGCATCGATCGATTCGACCGCGGCAACTACGCCACGATCAGGGCTGAATTGAAATACGAAAAGCTCTCGACCGACCAGCTGTTGGAGATAGCCACCAAGCTCAAATCACTGGAAAAAAATGAAAATCTGGAAGTCGATATCATCAACATCGATATGAACCATAAAACCATGCGCCTGAACATCATGACCAAGGAGGAAGAGAGCACGGTCGCCCTCACTTGACGGGAGCTGGGAGCGCTCCCGGCCGTATATGTTTTTTTCGATTTCGCAAAGCGATGCGCTATGGAGGACGGCATGGAAGCGGGTATAAAGGAGATGATGAGGCTGCTGGACGAAGTCGGAGAAGGTGTATATTTTACTGATAAGCAGCGGCGCATCACTTTTTGGAACAAGGCAGCGGAAAGGATCAGCGGTTATGCCAAGAAAGAGGTCCTGGGCAGAAAATGCTTCGAAAACATACTGATTCACGTTGACGGCCGGGGCCGGTCGCTGTGCCAGGGATTTTGCCCCCTGGCCCGGACCCTAAAAGATAGCAAGGCCCGCCAGACCGGGATATTCCTGCATCACAAACATGGGCATCGCGTCCCGGTCCAAGTACGAGTTTATCCGCTGCACAATGAAAAACGCGTGCTAATCGGCGCCGCCGAACTATTTACCGACAGCTCCGAAAAACCTGATTTGTGGGCGCGCATGCACAAACTTGAAAAATTGGCCATGAGCGATCGTCTGACCGGGGTGGCCAACCGGCATTTCACCGAACAATACCTGCAGGCCCGGCTTGAGGAATTCAAAAGATTCCATTGGTCTTTCGGGATTATTTTTTTCGATATCGATGATTTTAAAACCCTCAACGACCAACACTCGCACCGCGTCGGCGACAAGGCATTAAAAACCGTGGCCAAGACACTGCAGGGCAATATCCGTTCCATCGACCAGGTGGGACGCTGGGGCGGCGAGGAATTCATCGTCATTATGCGCAATTCCGCCAAGAAAACTCTGCAGCCCCTCGCCGAAAAACTCCGCTTGCTGGTTGAAAAATCAATTTTTTGGGAAAAGGGAACGCCGGTACGCGTAACCATCTCGGGCGGGGCGACACTGGTTCAGGCCGGTGACACCAGCGCGACTCTGGTCGAGCGCGCCGACCTGCTGATGTACAAAAGCAAAAAAAAAGGCAAGAACCTGATCAGTTGTTCCTGAGAACCCGGCCTTTACAATTTAGAACTTGAACACCAGGGCCAGCGAGGGCGAGAGCAGCAACTGATTTTTTTTTCTGAAAACGTAGGCTGCCTGGAAATCAAAGGCAAGACCCAGCGATCGGCTCAACATGGCCTGCAATCCCAAGGCGCCGGCCGCCAGGGGCGAAAGGGCCTGGTCGGGACCGGCGATGATGATTTTATTGCCCAAGTTGGACAGGTACTCCTTCTCCTCGGCCATGAGGTTTTCCAGGCCGCCGCCAAGGGAAACATACAATCCCCAGCGCCTGGATAAATTGAAATAATTGGTAAAGTTGATGACGGCTGTGAGATTTTTCGGCGTGTCAACCGCTATGGTTTCTCCATCGGAAGGGTCGCGCAAATCGACTGCAGCTGACAATCCATAACGGACATCCAGGCCGATGGCAAAAGATCGGGAAGTGAAAAAAGCGAAACCGAATCCCAAGACTGGACTCTGAAAGGCCGGAGTAACGGGAAAATCATTGGCTCCAGCCACATAATCGCTGTCGGCGCCATTGATTCTGAACATATTCAAGCCACCGCGCAGGCAGAATTGTTTTTTTAAAAAACTTTTCTTGGCCGGTAGCTGATAGGCCGCGAGTTGCATATTGGCAAGCAGCAGCATGGAAACTATCGTAACAATGATGAGTGTATTTTTTTTCATGGTTTTTCTCCTTGATTTCTGCCCTTCACCACTGCTTGCGCTTGACATTCTGCACGGTGATCCTGACCGTTTGCGAGTCATCGACGATCCCGTCCGACACCCTGAAGCGGATGTCGAAAATCCCGGACTGGGTGTAGGCCGGCATCCAGGAAAAAGCGCCGCTGTCAGCATCCAGTACCGCCCCCTCAGGCAGGTTGTCGGCAAAAAATTCCAGCGGGTCGCCGTCGCTGTCAGTGGCGCTCAGGGTAAAGGCCAGGTTTTTCCCCTCTTCGCCCGAGCAGTCGGGGATGTTCTGCAGCACCGGCGGCGCGTTGTTCAGGATCGGCTTGACCATGCGCAATACCTGGGTGCCCATGCCCGAGGTTCCCATTCTGATGCGGAAAAAGCCGCTTTCGCCCCAGCCCGTGCCCCAGGAATTTTTGCAGATCCAGTATCTCTCGATATGGTTGTAGCCGACAATGACCACAAAATGACCTCCCTGGTAAGAGGCACCGGCCGTGGGCTGGTAGACGCCGCTGCGGTAATGGTAGAGATCCGAATACACGGCCATCCAACTGGTGACCGGACCGCTTTGCAGCGCCGTTTCGATGCCGCTGGTTGAAGTGGAAACCCAACTCCAGGAAGTGATCCTCACCACCCGCGACGCCCAGCCGGCGCAGGGATTGCAGGAAGTTTTGCGGGCCGAGTAGGGATAGCAGCTCTCATTGGGGATACCGGTACTCTTGATGTAATTGGCCGCCTTGTATTCATAACCGCCGAGGACGCAGTCGCCGGCAGTGCTGCAGGAAAGCAGCATCTGTTCAGAAAGATCTATGTCCTGGCTCATGCGCTTGCTGATCTTGACCATGGCCTCCAGCAGGGCGGTAGTGGCAAAGGCCCAGCAGCTGCCGCAGCTGCCCTGGTCCTTGATGGAGGTGATCCAGTTGCCGCCATTGTTGCGCCAGTCCAGCAATGCCGGCAAAGCCCCATGCTCGGGGAAACTCTCAGCGGGCATCCTGACCGGCACCTCGCTCAAGCGGCCGCCCAAACGCTGCTGTTTTTGTTCGCGGTCGAGCAGCGACAGCGGCGTCACCTCCGCCTGCCAGGAGAGTTTCTCGGCGGCGATGGCATCCTGAACCGCCTTGACTTCCGGGTTCTCGCTCGCCGCGGACGCAGTCAGGGCAAAAAGAATTCCCAGAAAACAAAAAACAAGCAGTCCGGCGAACCATATCCTTTTTTTCATCATATCAGTCCTCCTGGTCATGAACTTTTATTTTAAGTCATTCGCAGGCAATGTCAAGGAATCAAATTGGTCTCATCACCGCAACAAGGAAACGGGGCCGCGGATATTTCCTGATTCTTAAATCAATCGCCAGGCGATATTTTATTGTTTGTCCAGCACACTGCGGATTTTCTTGAGCAGAGTCGACGGATTCAGCGGTTTCTGGAGCAGCTGGATGCCGGGATCGGCGATCCCTTTGCCGGCGATGATATCGGCGGTATAGCCGCTCATGAAGATCACCTTTATATC
>SPCN01000118.1 GCA_004525465.1 Chrysiogenales bacterium
ACTTGGTCAACGACGCCGTCTTCAGCACCGTCCCTTCCCTTTCCAGCGGGTACAGGTCGTCCAGCAGCAAGGAACGGGCGCTGCGCAGGGCCGAGAAGCCAAAGCGCGCCTTGACGCTGCCGATGCCGGCGGTCATCTGCTCGTCGCGCAGGGAGAAGAAGGGCAGGATGTCGCGGCCGGCCTGCAGGTTCTCCACCTTGACGCCGACCAGGCGCAGCGAAAGGTCCTTTTTGGCCAGCAGCGAGTGCAGCAGCGGCAGGGCGCTCTGCCAGAGATGGAAATAGGAATAGGTGGGAAAAGGCAGGGCCGCCCGCTGCGAAAAGGTGGAAAAATCGCTGAAACGGACCTTGACCTCGACGCGGCCGGCGAACAGTTTTTCGCCGAGCAGGTGCACGGCCAGCCGGTCCAGCAGGTAGGCCAGGTGCGAATAGAGCAGCCCCTGGTCGCGGATATCCTCGGGAAAAGTGGTTTCGCGGCTGAAGCTCTTGCTGGCAGGTTCGGGACGCCCCCGCTCCATGCCGCCGCTGCCGTGGCCGGCGAAGACCTTTTTCCACAGCGCCAGGTATTTTTCTTTCAATTCGCGGCCGCGGCGCACGCCCAGGCCCTGGAGGACGAAATAGGTCCGCGGTCCGACGCCGGGGATCTTGTCCAGCGTCAGCTGCGAGATGAACTCCGCTTCGTCGTGCAGCCAGAACAGGCCGCCCGGTTTGGCCGCCTCGCAGGCCAGCTTGGCGCCCAGGCGCGTGAAACCCAGGCCGGCAGATATCTTCAGCCCCGTCTCCCGCTCGGCCGCGGCCTTGATCCTGGCGGCCAGTTCGTAGACCGAAGCGCACAGATAACGGCTGCCGCCCACGTCGACATAGGCCTCGTCCACCGACACTTCTTCGACCCGGGGCGAGAAGCGGCGTAGGCAGGCGAAAAACTGCCGGGATATCCGGCTGTAGAGGTGGAAGCGGCCGCGGCGGAAAACGGCCTGCGGGCATTTTTTGGCCGCGGTGCGCAGGGCCATGCCCGAGTGCACCCCGAAGCGGCGCGCCGCATAGGAGGCGGTGCAGACCACGCCCCGCTCGTGGGCCAGGCCGCCGACGATCAGCGGCTTGCCACGCAGCGATGGATCCAGGGTCTCCTCCACAGCGGCGAAAAAAGCGTCGATGTCCAGGTGCAGGACCGCCGGGGTTTTCACCGGTACCTGCGCAAAACACCCACCACCCGACCCACCAGCTGGAAGGGGGCGGCAATGGGGGCGTATTCGGGATTTTCCGGAACCAGCACATAGGCATCCCGGATGCGTTTCAGCCGCTTGAGGGTAATGGAACCGTCGCCGAGGCGGGCTATCACCATCTGGCCAGGGTCGGCCTGCTCGGCGCGCTTGATCAGCACCAGATCGCCGTCCTGGATGTAGGCGTCCTTCATGCTCTGGCCCTGCACGCGAAAGGCCACGATGTCGCCCCCTTTTTCGGCCAACCACTCGGGCAGGACCACTTCGTCGCCCAAACTTTCGAACATCTCGAGCGCCGGGCCGGCCGGCACTATGCCCACCAGCGGCACGGTCAGGTGCTCGCCACCCATTGGTGGTTCAACGGCCAGATCCCAGGAGCGGCCTTTCTTGAGCAGCGCCCCGCGCTGACGCAGGCGTGAGAGATAGGCGTGAATGGTCGCCGGCGAGGCCAGGCCGGTAGCGGCCACGATCTCACGGACGGTAGGGAAACAGCCGTTGCGGCGGCGCAAGCCCCTGATCTTGTCCAAAATAAAATTTTGTTTTTTTGTCAGCATTTGTTCGCCTTTTGTTCGCCTTTTTGATAATAATATGCTTTTGTGCATTTGTCAACAATAATAAATATAAGGCTAGGGGCTATAGGTTAGAGGCTATAGGTAAGAAGGATGAGCGGTTATGGGTGAGGGTTTTTTACCTATAGCCCCTAGCCCATCACCTATCGCCTACTGGCTACTAACTACTGACTACTGACTACTTTTTTAATTTACTTCTTCCAGCCGCGGGCAATGATGAAAACGCCTAAAACGATCAGCAGCGAGGGCCAAAAGAAGTGGCGGACGAATTGACGGGCCCAGCCGTAAAAAGGATGGAAAATCGGCAGGTTATGAAGCAGGAAAACTCCGCCGATGAGGATGAGCACGATGCCCAAAAACAAGGGAACGGCGTCACTGGGGTTCTGGGAGGCCTGGACCTGAGCTGCGGCTGCGGCCGGTGTGGCTTCTTTGCCGGCGCCAACGGTCGTTTCAAACGGTTCGTAGGGAATGACGATCAGGGCGATAACATAAGCCAACAGTGCAGATCCGCCAACGAAGAACAGGGCGACCACGATGAGGCGTACAATAACCGGATCAATGTTGAAATATTCGGCAATGCCGCCGCAGACTCCACCGAGCATGCGGTTTTTGCGACTTCTATACAGTCTTTTCATTTGACCTCCTTGGCAGGGACCATGCCCCAGATGTTTAGAACGAAAAAACCGCAGCAAAAGTTCAAAATTGTTTCTCGGGTTATGGGTCATGGGTCACAGGTCATGGGCAAGAAGACAGGCTACGGAGAAATTTCTGACCGCTGACATCTGTCTTCTGGCATCTGCACTCAGTCCTCCCCTCGCCTTCTTTTTCACCTATCGCCCATCGCCCATCGCCTCTTGCCCCCACCAATGGCCTATCCCCTCTTGCCAAATCCAGCCATTCGGCTATAATGTCAGGCGCATGGAAAAGATCACTATCGCCATCTCCGCCTCATCCGAATTGCAGATCGATTTACAGGATTTTCCTGAGCTGAGTTCGGAAAACAAACTGGTAAAAAAAAGTCTGGCGGTCGTCAAACGCTACACGCCGGGCATCCTGCGTTACCTCTCCAAACAAAAAGTCCTGGCCCACTTGCCCCTTTACCTTATCGAAATTAATTCCCAAGCAGATATTTCAGAGACGGAAGCCCGCCGGCGTCTGGGGAATTGGCTGCGGCGCAAAATGATCAGGCGCCTGTTTTACGTACTGATCGAACTCCTGGTCATGCCTTTTACGGCTTTCGTGGCCCTGCTCCCCGGTCCCAACGTGATTTTTTACCTGTTGTTCGTCCTGTTCTATTTCCACCTGAAGGCGTTTCTCAGTTTGCGCAAAATAAAAAGTGAAAACCTGAATATCTCCCTGTTGAAGAACTGAAAAGGGACTCGGTTTAAGGTGTCAGGTGTACGGTTGATGGTTTAAAACTAAATTGTTCGATAAGAATTTTGTATTGTTCCTAATTCTTACCGTAAACCGTCAACCTTATGCCGTGAACCGAGTATGCCTGTAAGCAGCTACAGCCCGAGCTTCTTCCTGGCCTGGTCATTCAAGGTCTTGAATTCGGCTTCAATGCGCTGCTGTTCTTTCATCAGTTCCTGGGCCACGGCCGAATTGGGATCTTCGGACGATTGGTTGTTGCCCGCTTTCAGCTTGCTGATCTGTTCCTGGATCTTGTCCAGCTTATCCTGTTCATAGCCAGGCATTTCAATATCAACATATTTCCGGGCCAGATCTCTTTCCAGCTTGTCGTATTCGTACTGCAGGCGCTTGATCTCTTTATCATTGCTCACCACCGGCTTGACCGGTTTGACCGTGGCATTGTACTTCTTGATCTTGGCGTTGTAATCGTATTTTTCATATAGCCAGTACTTGGCGTTCTTGAGCAGGGCGGCCTGGCGGGAGGTATTCTTTTCTTTCTGATAGAGAAGACCGGCCTCGATCTGGTAGGAGATGGATTTGTCTAGGAATGACTTGTCTTTTTTGGACTTGGCCAGGTAAATGTTGCCCAGGCGTTCGGCATTGACCGCTTTGAGGCTCTTGGCGTAGGCGTCGGCGAATTCCTTGACCGCAGCGTCCAACTTGCCGGCCCCGGTCAGGCAACGGGCGTAAATCTCAAAAATTGTGTCATCGCTCTTGTCTTTCTGATCGAAGGAATTGAACATGCTGATGGCTTCCTCGTACTTCTTCTGGTTGTACATCTGGCCGATCTTTTCCAGGCTGGTCAATGGCTTGGCCGGCTTCTTGGCAGCGCCGCTCAATTCATCCTTCAAAGCCTGGGCTTGCTTGGCGATATCGCCAATGCCCTTGCTCTTGGAAAATTCAATTGCTTTTTCCGCCCATGTTGTCGCCTTATCCTTGTTCTTGTTCGCTCCGTAGGAACTGCCCAGGATCAGGTATACTCCGGCCTCCAGTTTGGCTTCCATGCCGCCCAGAGCCACGGCCTTCTCACCATTGCGAATGGCCTTGTCGTAATTTTTGCTGTTATAGTAGTCTACGGTCAGCCAGTAAAAGGCCAGTTTGGTGAACACATTCTGCGCCGGGTCGGGATAATTCTTTATATAAGTTTCAAAAGCGCTGATCCTTTCCGGACCGCCTTTTTTCGTCAAAGCCGTGGTGTAATCGATACCGGCGTTTTCCATATTCTGCGACCAGGCCAACGCTCCAACCATCAACATGATCAGCGCAACCACAAGTGTTTTTCTCATATTATCCTCCCTTATTTATCGCATTCATTACTATTAGACGGCAAAATCTATTTTAATGAATAACCAAGCCAACATTTTTCTTTCCGAGGAGCATGGATTTTTCTATAAAATTGCACTCTGCTAAATTACCATATTCCTTTGCAAAAAACAAGTATTTGCCTATTTTTATCTAGTGTTAGTGTAAGTGATCGAGTCAATAACGATTATTAATAGAATTGAGTGATTTCATTGATTCTCTTCCTAACACTATCACTATCACTAACACTGTTTTCTCCTTGCCAGCCGCTCCAGAAACCAATATAATTGATATGGCCTACTAAAGGAGAAACCCCATGCATCCGGTCATCGAATGGAAAGACGGCACAGTGGTCATGCTTGATCAGCGCTTGCTGCCCGGTGAAAAAAAATTCATCATTCATCGCGGCCACCTGGAAGTGGCCGGGAGCATCAAAGACATGGCTATCCGCGGCGCCCCGGCCATCGGCATCGCCGCCGCTTACGGCATTGCCCTGGGCGTGGACGAGCTGCGGGATAACCCTGGGCTAAACACAACCGGTTTTCTGCAATCGCGATTCAAAGCCATTGTGAATGCCATCACTGCCACTCGCCCGACCGCGATCAACCTTTTCTGGGCCGCGGCGCGCATGGAAAAGATCTTCCGGGAGAATAAGCACGATTATCATCTGCTTCGGGAAAAATTGATCGCCGCCGCCATAGCCCTGGACAAGGAAGATTTCGAGGTTAACCGCCGCATCGGCGCCAACGGCCAGACGCTTTTAAAAAATGACAGCACGGTGCTCACCCACTGCAATGCCGGAGCCTTGGCCACAGCCGGCTACGGCACCGCTTTGGGGGTGATACGCGCTGCCGTGGAGAACGGCAAAACGATCAGGGTCATGGCCGGCGAGACCCGCCCCTACCTGCAGGGGGCGCGGCTGACCGTTTGGGAACTGCAGGAAGACGGCATCCCCGTCACTTTGATCACCGACAGCATGGCCGGCCACGTCATGAAAAAAGGAATGATCCAGGCCGTGATCGTAGGCGCCGACCGCATCGCCGCCAACGGCGATACGGCCAACAAGATCGGCACCTATTCGCTGGCTGTCCTGGCCAGACACCATGGCCTGCCTTTTTACGTGGCCGCCCCCCTTTCCACTATCGATGCGGATACGCCAAACGGAGATACCATCCCTATCGAGGAGCGAGATGCGGCTGAAGTGATTTATTTCCAGGGCCGGATGACCGCACGGCCGCATACGGCTGTATTTAACCCGGCTTTCGACGTAACTCCTGCCGGATTGATCACGGCCATCATCACCGAAGAAAAAGTGCTTGTCCCCGATTTCAGCCGGGCCATCGCCTCGCTGCCGGGACTCAGGCAAAAATAGTTTTCAGCTCTTCCAGGCGGCGGGCGATCTTCACGCCGCGTACGCAGACAACCTTGCATTCCCGACAATCAACGCAGTTTTTCAAACCTGCTTGCGGTTGAATTTCGGCCAGGGTCTGGCGTGCCTGCAGGAAATTATTGTAATCGGCAGCATACATGTGGGCCCGCAGCAGGGTCGGGACATCGACGCCACTCGGGCAGGTACCCAGGCAGCCGGCGCACTGGCGGCAGACGCTGCCCAGGGCCAGGCGCACATCGCGGTCGGCAAGGAACTTGACTTCATCCGGGCTATAGTCCAAATTAAAGGCCACCGGCCAGTCGGTCTCGAGCTGCTGGAAGGTGGTGTAGCCGGGGATGGCGGTCGTGACCGATTCCAGGCGCAGCGACCACTTGAGCAGGGCGCTATTGACCAGGGAGCGGTCGTATTTGCTGAGATTGGTATCGGTCCCGCCTTCACGGCCCCAAGACTGTTTGCATTGGGTTTTCATGGCCACCAGGCCGATGCCGGCGTCAGCCGCCTTTTTCATCGCTTCCAGCAGTGTCTTGTCGTCAGCCATGGAATAGTTGATCGTGGTCAGGATGACATCGAAACGACCCGATGGGACGGCGGTCTCAATGCATTCAACCATGTTGCGGTGGGTGGAGAAGCCGACAAAGCGGACCTTCTTCGCCTTTTGTGCCTTATCAAGTGCAGATAGCAGCCCGGGCCGCTTCAGCATCGCTGCATCACTGATACCATGCATATACAGGATATCCACATGGTCGGTCTGAAGCCGGGCCAGCGACTGGTCAAGACGCGCCAGGAACTCCTCCTCGATCAGCTTGTCCCCCATCTGGTCCATCATCTCGGGCCTTCCCGGCGGCACCTTGGTGGCAATGATAACCTGGTCGCGCACCTTCAGTTCCGTGAGCACGCTGCCCACCATCTCCTCGTTGCGCCCCTTCTGGTAGCCCCAGGCGGTGTCGAAATGGCGGATACCCATCTCAAAGGAGCGCTTGACCAGGGCCGGGTTGTCGGCGTTCATCACGCCCATGGA
>SPCN01000153.1 GCA_004525465.1 Chrysiogenales bacterium
CCCCTTCCTGCAGCAAAAGCGCAAGCAGAAGCTCGACCTGCCGCTTTGGAAAGATGAACTTTACCTTGAGTATCACCAGGGAACCTTCACCACCCAGGGGGCGATCAAAAAGAACAACCGCCGCACCGAGGCGCTGCTGGCCACGACCGAGAAGCTCGCCGCCATTGCATTCCTTCTGGGCGGAGACTATCCCAAGGACAGGCTCGAAAAAAACTGGAAGAGTGCCCTTACCCTGCAATTTCACGACATCCTGCCCGGCTCGAGCATCACCCCGGTCTACCGCGATGCGCTGGAGACTTTTAGAGACGTGCGGAAGGAGTTGAAGGTCCTGGAAAGCGGGGCATTGGACCGGATCGCCGGCATGATCGGCACTGCGGACCTCAGCAGCCTGCCGCTGATTGTCTTCAATACCCTTTCCTGGGAACGCAATGACGTAGTGATCCTGCGCTTTCCCGTTCCCGATGGTTTCTCGCTGCGGGTTCTTGATGACGTGGGGCGGGAAATCCCTTACGAGATCGTCCCGGCCGACGAAAATGGGATGAGCGACATCTCCTTCATCGCCGAGAAGATCCCCTCTATGGGATACCGGGCCTATGGCCTGGCCACAGCAGCTCTCCCCCCGTCGATCCAGGCCAAGGAAAAAGCCCAGGCCGCCAGGCTCGGTGAAATGGAGAACGCAGTACTGCGCGTGGTGATTGATCCTGCCAGCGGCAACCTCAAGAGCATTTTCGACAAGCGTCTGGGTCGCGAGTTCGTGGCGCCTGGGCAGGAGGCCAACAAGCTGTGGGTCTACGAGGACCGGCCGGAAAACTGGGACGCCTGGAACATCGGCTACACCGGCCGCGGCTGGGAACTGAACAAGGCTGACAAGGTGGAGCTGGTTTCCGACGGCCCGGTGAAGACCGTCTACCGCATCGACAAAAGTTTCCTGGGCATTTCCAAGGAGCGCTATTATCCGACCGAAAATTTCCCGTCTTCCTTTTTCAGGCAATATATTACGCTCTACAAAGATCTGGACCGCCTCGACATCCGCACCCAAGCCGACTGGTGGGAGGACCACCTGTCGCTCAAGGCCTGCTTTCCGGTCGCGATCGAGGCCGACAAGGCATTCTACGAGATCCCCTTCGCCGCCATTGGCCGCACCACGCGCTTCGAAACACTCTGGGAAAAAGCCCGCTATGAAGTACCGGCGCTGCGTTGGGCCGATCTTTCCGATGAAAAGGGAGGAATCGCCCTGCTCAACGACAGCAAGTACGGCTACGACATTCACGGCAGCATCATCAAACTTTCGCTGCTGCGCTCGCCCACCTGGCCCGACCCCATGGCCGACCGCGGCCGCCATGAATTCACTTATTCCCTGTATCCGCACGCCGGCAGCTGGAGCCAGAGCCAGGTCGTGCGCCGCGGCCAGGAACTGAACCAGCCGCTGCTGACACGCGTGCTCGATCGACCGCTCCCGGGGAACCGGCCCCTGCCCGGGATCTACAGCTTCTTCAGCGTCGAAGGCTCCGGCGTGATCATCGACGCAGTCAAGCTGGCCGAGGACGGCTCAGGCCTGGTCTTCCGCCTCTACGAAGCCAACGGCAAAGCGGAGAACGCCGCGCTGGTTTTTTTCCGCAAGCCGACCCAGGCGGTCGCGACCGACCTGCTGGAGAACGAGATCACGCCGCTGGTCATCAAGGACGGTCGCCTGGAACTTTCGTTCCGGGCCTTCGAGATCAAGACCGTCAAGGTCCGTTTCGATTGACAGACAAAGGGCCACCATGAAGAAACATATGTTCAAGGTCAAGCAATACCTACTCTCGGGCGTTTCCTACGCCATCCCCTTCGTGGCCTGCGGCGGCATCCTCATTGCCGTGGCCATCGCCTTGGCCCCCATGGGCCCTCAGGGGCCCGACTTCTCGCAATCTCCCTTCCTGAAGATGCTGATGGACATCGGCAGCACCGCCTTCTCGCTGCTGGTGCCGGTGCTGGCCGGCTATATCGCCTTCGGCATGGCCGACCGCCCCGGTTTGGTACCAGGGTTCGTGGGCGGGGCCATCGCCAACCAAATCGGCGCCGGCTTCCTGGGCGGCCTGGTCGCCGGCCTGCTGGCCGGGCTGGTGGTGATGTTGATCAAGAAAGTGAAGGTGCCCGTTTATTTCAAGCCGGTCATGCCCATCCTGGTCATCCCGGTCATCGCCTCGCTCGCAGTGGGATTTGTCATGTTCCGCTTTCTCGGCGTGCCGATCCGCGAGCTGATGACCTCGATGTCGGCCTGGCTGCAAGTGATGGGCACCGGCAACCGCGTCGTCCTGGCCGCGGTCCTCGGCGCCATGATCGCCTTCGACATGGGCGGCCCGGTGAACAAGGTCGCTTTTTTCTTCAGCGCCGCCATGATCAAGGAGGGCAATTTCGCCCCCATGGGCGCCTGCGCAGCCGCCATCTGCGTGCCGCCGCTGGGCATGGGTCTGGCCACGCTGCTGGACCGACGGCTGTGGACGCAGCAGGAGCGCGAGGCCGGCTACGCCAGCCTGGCCATGGGCATGATCGGCATCACCGAGGGGGCCATCCCCTTTGCCGCCGCCGAGCCGCTGCGCGTCATCCCGGTCATCATGTCGGGCTCGATGCTCGCCGCCGTGATCGCCATGCTGGGCGGTGTCGGCGACCATGCGCCGCACGGCGGGCCGATCGTGCTGCCGGTTGTGGACAACCGCCTGGTGTATATCGTGGCCATCATTGCCGGGACACTGGCGGTAGCGCTGCTGGCCAACGCCATCCGCAAATGGCGCGGGGCCAAACTCTAGGGAGGAATGATGAAGATCGTTGCCGTAACCGCCTGTCCCACCGGCATCGCCCATACCTATATGGCGGCCGAGCAGTTGGAAAAAACCGCGCGCCAGCTCGGCCATCTCATCAAAGTGGAAACCCAGGGCGCCATGGGCATCGAGAATAAGCTTAGCGCCGCCGACATCCAGGGGGCCGATCTGGCCATTTTCGCCGCCGATATCGCCGTGCAAAACCGCGAACGCTTCGCCAATCTGAAAATCGTGGAAGTGGCGGTGCAGGACGCGATCAAGAACCCGGCCGCCCTGTTCAACGGCCTGGCCGAATGAAAGCCAAGCCGCGGCCATGATCGCCATCGACTTCGCCTTTCCCCTGGCCAACGGCCTGCACGCCAGGCCGGCCAGCCTCATGCAGGAGGCCTGCCTCCCTTTCGCCTCCGTCTGCCGCTTCCGCAACCTGCGCAACGGGCGCCATGCCGACGCCAGGAGCGTCCTGGAACTGGTGGCCAGCGACACCGCCGCCCACGACGCTTGCCGCCTGGAGATCAGCGGTGCGGACGAGAAAAAGGCCGGCCGGGCCCTGCGCGCATTCCTGCGCCAGGACCTGCCCCGCGCCGACGACGATCTGCCGACGCCGGCCTTCGCCACCGTCCAAACGGCCTGGCTGCCCCCGGTTTTCCAACACGGCGCCGTAAGCGTTTTGCCGGGCCGGGCACTGGCACCGGGGATCGGCAGCGCCCGGGCGCTGGTTCTGCAAAAAACCAGAATGGTAGCGCTTGGTTTTGCGTCCGGAAAGAAGGACGCGAAAAAAGAACTGCGGCTGTTCCAGGACGCTTGCCGGGAAGTGGAAGCGGAATTGCGCAGCCAAGCGGCCGCGGCCAAAAATGCAACCGCCGCCGCCATCATGAAGGCCCACCTGGCAATTGTTTCCGATCCAGGTTTCCGCGAACGGATCATCGGCCTGATCAGCAGAAATAAAATGCCGGCCGGAGCGGCCATCGCAAAAACCACGCTTGTCTTCTGCGGCATCCTGCGGCGTTCAGCAAGCGCTTACCTGCGAGAAAGGGCCGGAGACCTGGAGGACATTGCAGCCCGCCTGGGTGAAAAATTATATGGGCATCTCGCCCCGGGTTCGCCGCACCCGGAGCGCGGACCCCGCGTCCACAAGGGACAGCGGCCTCACGGCCCGCAAGTGGTCGTGGCCGCATCGCTGACACCTTCCGAACTGCTCGCGCTGGATCGCCGCCGGCTGCGCGGACTGGTTCTGGGCGACGTCGGTCTCACTTCACACACCGCCATCCTGGCGCGCGCATTCGCCATTCCCACGGTTGCACTGCCGGCGCCGGCAATAAAAGAAGTAAGCGCAGGCGAAGAACTGACCGTCGACGGCCAGCGCGGCCTGGTCTGCCGGAAACCCGGGCCGGCCCTGAAACGCTATTACCGGTTGGAGCGGATGAAGCTGCGCCTGCAGGCCGGACAGCTCGCCGCTTTGCGTGGACGTCCGGCCCAAACCGCCGATGGGCTCCGGATCGAGATCGCCGCCAATATCGGCGGCTCCAAAGAACTTGCAGGCGTTTGGCGCCACGGTGCGGAAGCCATCGGGCTTTTCCGCACCGAGACCCTTTTCCTGGAGCGCGAGACCGCCCCGCCGGAAGATGAGCAATTCGCCGCCTACCACCAGGTGGCGATTTCAGCAAAGGGCAGGCCGGTCATCATCCGCACCCTGGATATCGGGGGCGACAAGCCCTTGCCCTACCTCAGCCTGCCCCAGGAAGAGAATCCCTTTCTGGGCTATCGCGCCGTGCGCTTCTACGCCGAACAACCGGAACTGGTCAAGAGCCAATTGCGGGCCATCCTGCGCGCCGCCCGCCACGGCAACCTGAAGATCATGGTGCCCATGGTCAGTGGTCTGCAGGAGGTGCGACTGGTGCGCCGCCTGCTGACCGAAGCCGCCGACGAGCTGCGCCTGCGGAAGATCCCTCACGCTCCACGCCTGGAACTCGGCATCATGGTTGAAACCCCGGCTGCCGCCCTGTCACTCGACCACCTGGGCAAGGAAGCCGATTTCTTCAGTATCGGCAGCAACGACCTGCTGCAGTATTTCCTGGCCGTTGACCGCGGCAACGCCAGACTGAATGCCTTATATGACCCGCTGCACCCAGCCTTCCTGCGCCTGCTCTTCCAGGTGGCCGGGCAGGCCCGCAAGGCAAAACGCTGGCTGGGCATCTGCGGTGAAATGGCGGCGAACCCAGAATACCTGCCGCTGATCATCGGCCTAGGATTCGACGAATTGAGCATGGCCGCGCCCGCCATCCCCCTGATCAAGGAGCGCATCGCCAAATTGGACGGCGAGGCCTGCCGGGCCCTGCTGCGCCGGGTCATGCACTGCACCGAGGCCGCGGAGGTCGCCGCACTGCTGAAAGAATTCAACGGCCGCGGCCGCGCGGCCGGGGTCATCGGGGCCGGGCTGGTCCGTCTGGGATCGGCAAGCCGCACTGCCGCCGAGGCCATCAAGGAGCTCTGCGACCTGATGGAACTCGACGGCCGGGTAGACAACGCATCGGCGCTGGAGGAGGCCGTCTGGAAACGTGAAGAAACGTTCGCCACCGACCTGGGCCTGGGTTTCGCCCTGCCCCACGGCAAGGCAGCCACGGTCAGAACCAGCTCCGTCGCTTTTCTGCGCCCGCGCCAGCCGATGCGCTGGGGAGGAAAAAGCTCGGCACCGGTGCGGGCCGTCCTGCTTATCGCAATCCCCGCCACCACCAAGGGCGAGGAGCATCTCAAGCTGATCGCCCGCCTGTCGCGGCGCCTGATGCACGAGGATTTCAGGGAAACACTGCTCGCGGCCAAAGACGCGAAAACAGTTCTTGCCGCGATCCGTACTTGTCTCGCTGCCAAGTAAGTTGCATTTTCCTTGCAGCTTGTCTATAATTTTGCATAAGTTGAAAATTCATGCCAGGGGAGTTTGAGCCCATGAACGCAGACCCGCAAAAAAAGTCCCGCCTCAGAAAACGGCTGTTCATTTTGGTCGCCGTAATCCTGGGGCTGCTGGCCGTTAACGTGGCCGTACCGCGGAAGAAGGTGCCGCCCTACGTC
>SPCN01000361.1 GCA_004525465.1 Chrysiogenales bacterium
AACTCCGGAAAAAGCTTTGCGATCGAGGCCCTGCCCAAAGCCCGCCAGGTTATTATCGACGCCGGGGGGCTGATTCCTTTTACCCGCAAGCTCTTGCTGGACGCCAAAAGCAGTCGCGGAATTTGATAATTCATTTTCCTCTTCTTGCCCGCGCAGATGAGACCGTTGGAGAACAAAGAGGCGCCCATGGATAACAATTTCAGAGCAGCCCTGGTTACGCTCTCCCGGGCGTTGCCCGCAGTCCTTTTCCGGGCCGGGATATTCATTGCCGGCGGTTTCTTGGTCATCATATTTTTCGGTATGCTGCTTATCGCCTTACGCCTGGCCGGCGGCGTCAGCCAGTCAGTAGTCATTGCTGTTCTCGTACTGGCCGTCCTGGGCGGCTGGGCGTGCGGCCGGATTTTGCAGCGGTTTTTCCTTTTCCGGCACCGGGCCGCCCTGCTTGTGCTTTTTTCCGAACGTCCCGTCATGGCTCCCGGCCTGTCCGTAGCCATCCATGAGGTCGGACGCTTTTTCCCCGATTATTCCAGTTGGGCGCTCATGAACCGCGACCTGCGCCGGGCCTTGTTCGCTTTTTATCATGAGGGCAGGGATTTCCCTTTACACCCAGCCGCAAATTCAGGCGGGCCCTTTTCGGGAGTCCTAGACCGCTTGACGAACGTGACACTTGCCCAGGCTATTCTGGCATTGGCATTTTCCCGTGGCAACACCGATCCGAGTCGATCGGTTCGGGAAGGACTGGCCCTGTATTTCCGACATGGTGTGGAAAGCCGGCGCCTGGCGCGCCGCTGGCTGTGGTTTTCGGCTAGCGGACTGGCTTTCCTGTTCCTTTGCCTGGCCATCCCCAACTGGTTCTTTTTCACAAGCACCGGAACCCCGGTTGAGATCGGGATCGTCCTGGCCGCCGCCATCGCCTGGCTGCTGTATCAGGCTTTTGTCCAGCCCTTTGTCCTGGCCGGCGTGAGCGGCGCCCTGCTGGCCGAGACCAGGGGGCACACGCCCGACCCGGAAGCTTGCAAAAAATTGACGGCCTTTTTCCCGGATGCAGCCATGGCTGCCGAGAGTTGAAAGGCCGGCCTTTTTCTCCGCTACTCGCTTACTTCGATAGTTTTCATCGCGTTTCTGCCGAAATACTGTGGGTGGTACATGCCCTGGGCGACGGCCGGCATCCAGGTGAAGCGGCCCGAGTACATGGCTTTGATAAAATAGACTATGCGCAGGTTGCCCTGCATGGAGTAGGTATAGAAGACCAGGCGGTCGGCGGCGTTCTCCTGGCGGGCCCAGGGCGTTCTATATCTGCTCTGGTTTGTCGTGTTGAATTCCCGCAATGAGCGGGTGGAGCCGAAGTCCTGGCGCAGGAGTTCGAAGCCGGCGGCCAGGGGCTCGTCAATGACGCCGTAAGGGACCTCCTTGTCGGTCCTAAGGAGCAATTCCACCTGGTAGACCTGGCCGCGCTTGAATTGATCCACGGCCTGTCCCGTTTCGTTGTATACCAGGCGCTGGATGTCGATGCCGCGGCTTTTCTTTTTTGCCCTGGCCAATTGATAGGTCAATTCGCTGGTGACATATACCGGCTGGTCGGCTTTGACACTGACTTCGATCATTTCTTTTCGGCCAGCGAGTTTTTTGCTGACCTGCAATGTTTCCCGGCTGCTGGTGAACTCTTTCATGGCCTTTTCTCCCAGCAAAACGATCTCCGCTTTGCTGGCCGTGATTTTTTCCACTTTCGCCAGGTACTCGTCCATGGCGCCCAGGACCCAGAAGTTGGTCTGGGTCGTGTTCCAGCAATAGGGCTCGGCCTCGAGCAGCCAGCGGATGATGCGTTCGGCCAGGACGTGGCCGCCATCCACCTCTAGGACGGCCTGAAGAAGCAGGGCGGTGGCGAAGCGCGAGGAGTAGAAAGGGAAGTCGCGGTGGTAGGCGAATTCGCCGGCGTCAAAGTAAGCGAAGTCAGCCTCGACCTGCAGGCTGCTGTTGAACTCGGCCAGCATGGCTGCCAGGAGGTCGGCTGGTTTTCCCTGATTGTTCAGGGCCCGGTACAGGAAAACCCGGGCCGGCAGGGGCAGGGTGTCCCTTTCAGCAGCCAGCTTTTTCAGCTTTTTGCTGTCGGCCCCCTTGTTCAGGCTCAGAACAAATTGATAAAAGCTTTCGCAGGTCTTGTCCAGGCTGGCCCGTTGCAGGTATGCCGACAGCTTCTGCACCAGTTGCGGGTCCACCATGTAATCACGCTCCCGGGCCAGGTGCAGGCTCCACAGGACATAGGCGGTCAGGTAGTCCGAGCTGTACTGGCCGCCGCGGTAATATGAAAGGGCCCCTTGCGAATTCATGAATTCGGGGATGATCTTCAGGTAGCCGTTCACGGCCTCGCGTATCTGCCCCTGGTCCAGGTCCAGCTCCAGGCGCTCTGCCAGCTGCGGGCTGAATGCCAGGAAGGGCATCACCTTGGAAGCCCGCTGCTCCATGCACTCATATGGATAGAAAACAAGTTTTTTGGCGATGTTGACAGCCGGCCGCAGCAGGGATGGGGCGGCCTTGATGGTGACGACCTGGTTTTCGGCTTCGGCCTGGGGCTTGATCATTTTTTTCAGGAACTTGCCGCTGGCGAAATCTATTAGGGTCTCCGTGACTAGGCGGTCGGTCACAGGGAATTTTTTCTGGAGCCCGTCCTTGTCCGCCTGGGAGACGGCGTAAAAATCGATCTTGGCCTCGCCGAGGCGGTCGGCCAGGAA
>SPCN01000044.1 GCA_004525465.1 Chrysiogenales bacterium
CCTGTCATATTGAATAGAGCGTCCAAAAAGTGCATTTGCATGCTGGCCGGGCCTTTGGCCTTTTCCGCGGCCATTTCCCCGGCGATGCCCATCACGGCCATGGCGGCGGTGGTGGCGGTAAAATAATCGGGATTGACGGCTGCGAAAGCTCCGCAAAGCGCTGAAGCCGTGCAGCCCAGGCCGGTGACCCTTGGCATCAGCGCGTGACCGTTTTTGATCATGGCCATGGCATTTTTATCGACAATATAGTCGGTGGCGCCGCTGACGCAAACCAGGCAGCCATATTTTTCATTCAGCCAGCGGGCGCTGTCCAGCGCATTTTCCGCGGCGGCAGCGCTGTCCACGCCCTTGGTTTTGCAAGCGTTATCGGCGACGGCCATGATCTCCGAGGCATTGCCGCGCACCACGGCCGGCGGGACGGTTTGGAGCAAGGTGCGGACCGTTCGCGTGCGGAACGGAGTGGCGCCGGCACCCACCGGGTCGTAAATAATGGGGATGCCTTTTTTTTGGGCCTGCCGGACCGCTTTTGACATGGAGTGGATCCAAGGTGTGCTCAATGTCCCGATATTGATGACCAGGGCCGAGGCGATGTCGACCATGTCCTCGACCTCTTCCCGGGCATGGGCCATGACCGGCGAGGCGCCGACGGCCAGCAAGGCGTTGGCGGTCAGGTTCATGACCACGTAATTGGTGATGTTGTGCACCAGCGGCGCTTGCCGGTGTACCTGTTCGAGGTTTTTGAAAATGTTTTCGGCTGTCAGCGCCATGGTTTATTTTGCTCCTGGGAAAAAATTAAAAATTAAGTATAAAGTATAAAGTTTAAAGTTTAAAGTAAGAAAAAGATCTGTCTTTCCCTATACCCTCTAACTTAAACCCTGTACCCTTTCTTTCAGCCGACCACGCCCATCATGAAGACCATCACGAACAGGGCCACGGTTTCCAGCAGGCCCAGGACCATGATGTAGTTGCCGAACCCTTTGCCGGTTTCCGCCAGGGCATCCGAAGCGCAGGCGCCGGCCTTGCCCTGAAGCCAGGCCGAAAAGCCGATGGCGATGCCGCCCAGTACACCCACGCCCAGGAGCAGCCCGGGATCGATCTTTGCGGCCGCGGCCTTGAGCGTATTCATCAGGATGAAGCCGTAAATGGTCTGGGTCAGCGGCGCGCCGACAAAGGCCACCAGCATGAAGGGGGCTGGTTTGTTGAGGGCGAAACATTTTTTCCAGGCGCCGATCGCGGCCATGCCGGCGGCCCCGGCCCCCAGGGCCGAGCCGATGGCGGCAAAGGCCAACGCTGCGCCGATTCCGATCAAACTGAAATTCATTTTTTACTCCTTGAATGGTTTGTATGGCCGGCCCGTCCACTCCATGCCCAGGTGGCCGGAAAACTCCAGCATGTTCAGGCGCACGCCGTGGACGACGACGGCCAGGGCCCCCATGGCCAAATTTAAAGTGTGCCCAAGCAACAGCACGATGGAAGCCAGAATGATACCGAGGGCGCCGTGGGCCATGCCTGCGGCCATGCCGTTAAAGCTTTTGGCGATCTCAACGGTGGCCAGGCCGACGGCGAACAGGCGGATGTAGGATATGATGTCCGAAAAAGCGCTGATACCGCTCAGGAATGTGGACAGCAGGTTGGCCACGCCCATGGCGATGCCGTGAAAAAACCGCCCTTGCTGGCGCGAAAATACGATGATCATGGCCAGCCCCGTCCCGATCAGCCAGGTTGCGAAGGAGGGCAGCGGAAAGCGTTCCTTGCTGAGCACCAGGCTGAGCACCAGGTAGTAGAGGCCGAGCACCAGGAACAGCCAGCCCAGTTGCGCTAACGAACGGATGAAAGGTTTTTTTCTGGCCTGGCGGAAAAAATTCCACAGATGGGCGATAGAAATGTGGATGGTGCCGGTGATGAAACAGATGAACTTGATGGTCTCACTGCTGCGCGGGTCGAAGCTGGAGATGGCGGGAATGGTCATCCAGGAGAGCCAGGGCAGGGATGCCAGGGTTGCCGATCCGAACCAGGTCCCGGTCAGCGCGCCCCAGACGACGGTGCTCAGGCTCAGCAGCAGCATCAGCAGGAGTGCGTTGGGGATCTTCCGGCTTTTGCGGCGCAGGCGCAAGGTAAAAAGCAGGGTTGCGGACAGTAGCACCAGGCCGTAACCGGCATCGCCGATGATCACTGCGAAAAAGAAAGCGAAAAATATCAGAAAGAAGAAGCTGATATCGATCTCCCGGTAGCCGGGGACCGTGCCCAGCAATTGAAAAACCGGGCTGATGATGTCGATCCAGCGTTTGTTGCGGATGACGGTGGGAACGTCATCTGCGGCGGCGGGTTCCTGGATCAGAAGCGCCCAGCTGTTGTCCAGGCAGGATTGTTTCAGGCCTTGAACTTGATCGCCCGGCAAAAAACCGGTCAGATAGGAGAGGGCCTCGGTATGGCCCATGGCCGCCACCGCTTCGGCCAGCTCGATCTCACGGCTCGCGGCATGGACGGCACGCTCAAGATCGCCCGCTTCGCTGCCGAGCTTGTCCCATGCCAAGCGCAGCCGGCGCTGAGCGGAGCGGTTCTCTGCCTGTAGTTTTTCCAGTTCGGCAGCACCGTGCCGGGGTGCGTGCAGCGGCTTGAATTCATGGTCAACGGCGGTGCCCGCTTTTACGACCAGGGCGACCCAAAGCAACGTTTTGCTGCGCTTGACGACAAAGGCTTTGTGCCCGGGCGGTATCAAGCCAAGCTTTTTGGGCGGGACTTCGAAAAACATGACCTCATAGTCCCCATCGCGGATGGCCCGCAGATCGGAGACCGACACCCCCTGCCAATCATGAAGGCGGGCCATTTCTTTTTCAAGATTCGCATACTCATCGTTGAGCATGCGCATGGTTTCGAGCTTCTCCAGAATGGTCTTCGCCACGGCCAGGGCGGCTTCCAGGCTGACGGCCCGACAGGTCTCCGACGGGGGGGGCGCCGGCCGGGGAGCGATCAGGGCCAGGGCTTTTTCGAGGAGCGCCTTTTTTTCGCGCCATTCCTGGGCCGAGGCGACATGGGCGGGTATGGCGCTGAGGTGCAAAACGCCGAGCCGGCGCAGCTTGTTCAATGCGTCCTGCTTCTCTTGGCGCCGGGTGATCACCGTGGCCTTTTTCATGGCGACGATCATGAGGCTTCCTCCCGGCGCAACAGGTTTCTCTTGGCCGTCTTGCCTATGACCACCGCGGCGGTCTGCTGGTCGCCGAGGAATATTTGGATCTCGCGGATGCTTGCGATCGCCTGGGGGATCTTGACCTTTTCAAAGAGGTTCACCCGCTGGCTGGTTACCCGCAATTCGGTTTCCAGCAGGCTGATCTGCCTGTGCAGCATGCCGATCTCCACGTCGAGGCGCGCGAGCCCGGCGAACAGGGAGAGAGCCTCGTCGACCCAGGGCGGGGTCAGGAACAGGTCGTGGCTCGCTGTTGTGAAATCGATGGATTTGAAGACCGGGATCTCCACGCCGGCGATGTTGGCTGATTCGGTCCCCACGTTTTTGACCTTCAGCCAGTCCTGAAAGGGGAACGCCTCAACGAATAGTTCCAGCCATGGCGCCGCTCCGTCGATCCGCTCTTTTCGCTTGCGGGTCTCTTCGGCCAGCCGGCCCTCCAGCTGGCGGATGACCATCTGCAGCTGCTGTTTCTTGAGTACAAGGGTCGGCAGATAGCGCCGGAAACGCTTCAGGGCGTCCTTCTGTTTCTTCAGTTCGTTCTTGGTCAGCTTTACCGCGGGCATGTTCAATCAGCGCCGCCCCCCGGGGAGGGCCAGAATTTCTTGATCAGCTCGCTGCGCAGCCGGGTCTCTTCAGGGGAGAAACAGGAGGCGAGGATCTGCCAGCCGTTGTCCAGGGCGGATTCCAGGGGGATGTTCACCGACAGGTCCATCATCCTCTGCTCGAAGATCACGCCGTATTTCAGCAGCTTCTGGTCCCAGTCGGTCATTTTGAAGCCCATCGACTTCTTTTCCAGGGATTCCTTGTAGGCGGCGTAGAGGGTGATCATGCTGTCCATCAGGGCGCGGTGATCGGGACGAGTGTCCTTGTTGACCAGCTGCTTGAGCCGGGAGAGCGAGCCGAAGGGTTCGATGCGGCCGTTTTTCAGGTAATACTGGCCTTCCGTGATGTAGCCGGTGTTGTCGGGCACCGGGTGGGTGACGTCGTCGCCGGGCATGGTGGTCACGCCCAGGATGGTGATCGATCCCGCCCCGGAGAAATCGACCGCTTTTTCGTAGCGGGCGGCGAGCTGGCTGTACAGGTCGCCGGGATAGCCGCGGTTAGACGGCACCTGCTCCATGGTGATGGCGATCTCCTTGAGGGCGTCGGCGAAATTGGTCATGTCGGTCAACAGGACCAAAACCTTTTTGCCCTTCAGGGCGAAGCCCTCGGCAACGGCCAGGGATATGTCGGGGACCAGCAGGCACTCGACGATGGGGTCGGACGCGGTGTGGACGAAAAAAACGGCCCGGCTCAGGGCGCCGCCCTGCTCCAGGGTCTCCTTGAAAAAAAGGTAATCGTCGTACTTGAGCCCCATGCCGCCGAGGATGATCAGGTCGACTTCGGCCTGCATGGCGATGCGGGCCAGCAGCTGATTATACGGCTCGCCCGACACCGAAAAGATAGGCAGTTTCTGGGACTCCACCAGGGAGTTGAACAGGTCGATCATGGGGATGCCGGTGCGGATCATGTTCCTGGGGATGATGCGCATGGCCGGGTTGACGGCGGGGCCACCGATCTCGATCATATTCTCGCCCAGTTCCGGACCTTTGTCGCGCGGCTTGCCGCCGCCGTCGAAGATCCTGCCCAGCAGATCGTCGGAGAAGGAAACCTGCATGGGGTGCCCGAGAAAGCGCACTTTGTCCCCGGTCGAGATCCCCCGGCTGCCCGCGAACACCTGGAGCGACACCTTGTTTTCGTATAGCCGGATGACCTCGGCCAGTGATGAACCATGGGCGGAGCTGACTGTGGCCAACTCTCCGTATTGGACGTCGCCGGCGCTGACGGTGATGACGTTGCCTGCGATCGCTTCGATCCTGCTGTAGACCTTTTTCATGCTGTTTTCCCTTTATTTCCCGCTTTCAAGCGCTTCCCTGATCTTATTGCCGCCTGCTTCCACCCCGACCTGCTGGGTTGCCAGGAAAGCCTTGATCCCACTCTCCAAGTCGTTGAACTCAGCGCTTTGCCATGCGGAGCCGTTGTAGTCGATAAACTTCTGGCGCAGCTGGTTGAAAAATCCCCGGGCGCTCTCCTTGCTGCCGAAATCGAAGCGCGCGACCAGAACCGAGAAAAGAAGGCGAAAGACATGCCGCTGCCTCTCGGTTGATACGGAAGCGTCAACCGGGTCGTAAGAATCCTGCTGCAGGTAGACCGAGTCGATGAAATCACCCTTGAGGAACAGCTCGTAATCCTCCAGGGATGTGCCTTCTTCACCGACGACCTTCATCATCTGGTTGACCTCGTTACCCCGGAAGAGGATATCGCGGGCGTATTCGGTGCCGCTCTCGTCGATCAGCCCCGGGTATTTGCTCCAGCTCTCCAGGGGGTGAATGGCGGGATACTTGCGGGCATCGGAACGCTCGCGGGAAAGGCCGTGAAAGGCCCCAACCACTTTCAGCGTCGACTTGGTCACCGGCTCGTCGAAGTTGCCGCCGGCCGGGCTGACAGTGCCGCCGATGGTGACCGATCCGCTGCTGTTGTCGCGCAGCCGCACCAGGCCGGCCCGCTCGTAGAAGCTGGCGATGACCGATTCCAGGTAGGCGGGGAACGCCTCCTCTCCGGGGATCTCCTCCAGGCGGCCCGACATCTCGCGCAGGGCCTGGGCCCAGCGCGATGTCGAGTCGGCCAGCAGCAGGACGTGCAGGCCCATTTGCCGGTAGTATTCGGCCAGGGTGACCGCGGTATAGACCGATGCCTCGCGGGCGGCGACCGGCATGGAGCTGGTGTTGCAGATGATGATGGTGCGCTCCATCAGGGTGCGGCCCGTCCTGGGGTCGATCAGCTTGGGGAATTCCTTGAGGGTTTCCACGACCTCGCCGGCTCGCTCGCCGCAGGCGGCGATGATGACGATGTCGATCTCGGCGTTCCTGCTCGTTACCTGCTGCAGGACGGTCTTGCCGGCCCCGAATGGCCCGGGGATGCAGTAGGTGCCGCCGCGGGCGATGGGAATGAAGGTGTCGATGATGCGGATCTTGGTAACCATGGGCTCGCCGGGCCTCAGCCGTTCGCTATAGCAGGTGATCGGGCGCTTGACCGGCCAGCTGAAGCACATGGTGACCGGGAACCGCTTGCTATTTTCGTCTTCGAGCTCGGCAATGGTATCGCTGATGCGATAAGCGCCGGCCGGAGCGATTTTGACAACCTTCAGGGATCCTTTCATGTAAAACGGAACCATGATGCGGTGACTGAAGATGCCTTCCGGAACGGTTCCCAGCGTGTCGGCGGCCATGAGCGCATCCCCGGCTTTAGCCACCGGGGTGAAAGGCCACTCTTTTTCCTCGTCCAGGGGGCTGAGGTAAATTCCGCGTTCGAGAAAAAACCCGCAGCGGGCGGCCAGTTCCGGGAGCGGATTTTGCAGGCCGTCGTAGATCTGAGCCAGCAGGCCGGGGCCCAGGCGCACCGAAAGGAGATTCGCCGTGAACTCAACCTTGTCCCCGATGCCGATGCCGCGGGACATTTCGAAGACCTGCATTTCGGCCCGACGCCCGCGGATGCGGATGACCTCCGCCTTGAGCTTTTTCCCGCCGCTGGCCACGTAGGCGACCTCGTTCATGGAAACATCGCCTTCGACCTCGACTGTGACCATGTTGCCGTTGACCCCGACGACCTTTCCTTCAGTCATTTCGCTTCTCCGTATCCAATAGCGGACTGGCGGCGCTCATCCAAACGGCCGCGATGTCCAAGACCTGGGTGTATTCCTGCGCGAACGCCTCGCGGCCCGGTTCGGGCCGCAAACGGTTTTTTCGTTCCAGGAGCAGCAGCTTCAGGCGATAGACGATCAGGCGTCCCAGGTCGAACTGGGTGGCGGTTTCGAGTTCTTCGAGATAAGACCAGCGCCTGCGGTCCAGGGCCATCTCTACCGCCATGGGCGTCCCGGCGCCCAGCGTTTCCCTTATCAGGACGGGCAACCCTGAGTAAAACGGCGCCTCGCGCAGGAACGGATCCGGGCTAATGCCCAAGCGCTGGGCGCGCTGCAAGGTCAGTTCATTGCGCAGCGCCGTCTCCCATGCGGCATAGGCGTGCCACAGGGCATGATCGTTGGCATGGGGGCTGAGCGCCTCGAAGGAGACGCGGGAGAGCAGGGCATGATCACCTTCGGCCACCTGCTCCCGGCACAATTCAAGCCAGGCCCGGCTGCTGAATGGGGGGGCATTGTCAAAAAAGAGCAGGGGCAGTGAGGCTACGAGATAGTAGTATTGGGTCAAGTTCACCCGTCCTGCCGCAGGGCGTCCGAGACGATCTTGGCCATGGCCGGGTTGAGAAACAGGGACAGGCTCTCCGCGATGCTCTCGGCGGAAAAGTCATAATAGGCATTTCCGTCTTTTTCGGCCACGCGAAACCCGTGCGCCAGTTCCGCGGCCGCCTTGATTTCGATGCCCGCGGCGATCTTCTCGGCCATGGATTTCCGTAAAGCGTTGGCCATTGAGTTGAACTGGTCCTGGGGTAGAAGAAGTTCGATTTTATCCTGGCGTTCCGGTGTCCAGTTTGAGATCATTTTGGCGATGGCGAGCGTGATCTCCCTGTCTTTGAGGGCCTCCCGGGTTTTCTCCTTCAGCAGCGCGGAAAACAGGACCTCGAGCTGCTTCCTCACCCCCAGCAGGATGTCCCTGGATGCTTGCTTGAGCGACTCCCGGCCGGCATGCTCCAGTTGTTCCTGTTCACGACGGGCGTTTGCCAGCAGGGCGTCGGCTTGCGCCCGGGCGGCGGCCACGATCTCTTCGGCCTGCGCCCTGGCCTGCCTGAGCAGCGCTTCGCTCTCCTGGCGGCTCTTGTCCACGCCATCACGATGAATGGTATCGATCAGCTCCTTCAGCTGCACATCGGGTATGTCTTTGGGTTCCATGTTTGAATTCTATTTTAATCGACGGGTTCTGTCAATTTCGTGGTTATGTTTTTCTTGCATATACTGTAAATTATGGCTGACATGAAGACGGCCGCGGCGGTTCCGGGCCTACAGTCCCAGGAACTGAACTGCCAGGCCGGATAGGAAGATCATGGCGCCGGCCAGGGCGTGGGCATAGCGTTCCAGGGGGCCGAGTCTGACGAAGGAAAGGCCCCAGGTGGAAAGGGTTATGATGGTGAGCATGGTGCCGATGGTGGCGATGCCGAAAGCCGTGGCCACAAGTATGACGCCGGCCAGATTGTGCTTGGCCGCCGGGTACATTATCAGGGGGATCAGGGGCTCACAGGGACCGAAAACGAAGATAGTAAAGAGGATCCAGGGGGTGATGTTGGCTTTTTTCTTCAGGTCGTGGACATGGACGTGGGCGGTTTCGTGTTGGTGCAGGTGCTCGTGGATCTCTCCGTCGGCATGGGTATGAACGTGGTGATGGGGCTTGTTTTTTATGGCCCGGTGCAGGCCCCATATGAGGTAGGCAAAGCCAAATCCGATAAAAAGCCAGGAAGCGGCGTTGCCGCGCCAGGACTCGGCAGCTTCGAGCTTGTTTACGGCGATGCCCAGGGCCAGGCCCAGAAAACCGAGCACAACGGAACTCAAGACATGGCCCAGGCCCGAAAAGAAGGCGATCAGCAGGGTCCTTTTCAATGACCATTGACGGGCTTTGGCCATGGCGATAAAAGGAAGGTAATGGTCCGGACCCAGAAGTGTGTGAACGAATCCCAAAGCAACTGCTGTCCCGGCCAAAATCCAAATTTCGTTAACAATCATTTCCGATCATCTGCTCCATAATTTTTAGAATTTGCATTATATCATAGTCATTTGAATTTTCGGGAGAGCCGTTTGAATTGAAACCAATTGAAAACACTTCCCGTGAATACCTCTTGCGGTAAAGACAAAGGTTTTTCGAGGAAAAGGGGCTTCCAGGCCAAGATAAAAAAGCGATTGTATTTGATCCTGCAAGTGTGATAAAATTTTGCAAGATTCCGCCGAGAATGAATTTTTCGGCAATCATGAGATATGCGACCACGGAAAACAGGATTACATGCAGGGCAGGGAAATGCGCCAAGACGGAGTGGGAAATACGTTGCTGGCCGGGAGTGGCTTTTTTGCCTCAATCTAGCGCAGAAAATTCCTCGGAACGTTGATCGCCGATAAGGATGAAACCGCTTATTCTTGCTTTTCTTACACGCCGGCTCACGCCGGCGCGTATCTTCATATTGAGTTTCGCCGGATTCATTTTACTCGGAACGGTCTTACTCCGCTTGCCTCATTCGGCAAGCGGGCGGCCGCTGTCGTTCGTCGACGCCCTGTTCACTGCCGCTTCGGGTGTATGCGTCACCGGACTGACCGTGGTCAACATCGGCCGTGACCTTTCCGGGTTCGGCCAAGCGGTTACCCTTGTACTCTTCCAGGTAGGCGGCCTCGGCATCATCACTTTCTCGGTCATGCTATTCTCGATCATGGGCCGGGGCATATCCTTTAAGGACCAGGAGATTATCCAGTCCACTTTTTTCCATACTCCGCGCCGGGACTTTATGAAGCTGATCAGGACGATCTTTTCCGTCACCATTCTGATTGAAGGATTGGGGACTATGGTGTTGTTTGTCCGCTTTTCCCAGGATTTCCCCCTGGGCAAAGCCCTGTACTACGCGCTCTACCATTCGGTTTCCGCATTCAACAACTGCGGTTACTCCCTGTTTTCATCAAGTTTAATGAATTATCGCAATGATTTATTGGTCAATTTAGTGATAATGGCTTTGATTGTCTTGGGAGGCATTGGGTTTATCGTTCAATATGAACTGATTGCCAAATGGCGAGGCCGCATTCGCGCCCTTTCCCTGCATACCAAGATCGTCCTGCGCGTAACGCTTTTTCTGATCATTGCGGGCGCAGTGCTGTTTTTCCTGTTCGAGATCAACCATATCCTTAAAGGCGGCTCGCTGTCATCGTCCATAGGGGCTTCGCTGTTTCAGTCCGTTACGGCGCGCACCTGCGGCTTCAACACCATCGACATCGGCCTGCTGACCAATTCCACACTTTTGTTTTTAATGGTTTTAATGTTCATCGGCGGTGCTCCGGGGTCAACGGCAGGCGGCATCAAGGTTACCAGCTTTTCGCTCATGATGCTGCTCATCTGGAACAAGATAAAAGACCAGGACGAAGTCAACGTGCTCCATCGGACCATCCCCAGGGAGATTCTGACCCGGACCATCGCCATTGTCATCGCTTCGACGTTGATTGTTTTCATTGCTTTTTCATTTTTATTGATCACCCATCCGGGTGCCGGCGGTTCTCCAACGGACAGCCGTCACCATTTCATCAGCTATCTGTTTGAGACCATATCCGCTTTTGGCACCGTCGGCCTCTCCATGGGGATCACTCCGGAGTTGGGCAGCCTGCAAAAAATCGCTATTATCGTTTTGATGTTCATTGGCCGCATCGGCCCGATCACCTTGGCCTATGCCTGGTATTCCCGGAAATCCGGATTGGTCTATGCCGAGGAATCGGTCATGGTGGGATGAGGAGAAAAAAATGCAGAAAAGGGTATTCGTAATCGGCCTGGGGATTTTTGGCTTCAACATCGTCAAGGAGCTCTTTGAAAACGGATTCGAAGTCATCGCCATCGACAAGAGCAAGAACGCCATTCAGGGCATCCGCGACTATGCGACCAAGGCCATCGTGGCGGATGCTACGGATAAGGAGATCGTCGACCGGGTCGGCATTCAGGAGGAGGATACGGTGATCATCTCCTTTGGTGAAGATCTGGCCGCCAGCACCTTGATCACGCTGAACCTGAAACAGCATAAAATCCAGAACATCATCGTGAAAGCGCCCAATGACGATCATATGACGGTCTTGGAAAAAGTCGGGGCCACCCATGTGATCATCCCCGAGAAGGAGATCGCCCACAAGGTGGCCCGCGGGATCATCTCGCCGAACGTTCTCGATTACCTGCCCCTTTCCGAGGAGTACACCATCTTCGAGATGGCCCCCCCGGAAAGCTTTTTGGGCAAGAGCATCGGCGAATTGCAATTGCGCACCAAGTTCCATATAGAGGTAATTGCAGTGAGAGAGTTGATTTCTGATCGCTTCATCATGATGCCCCCTGCTGACTTTGTCATCAAGGACGGAGAGGTACTGCTCGTTATCGGCAAGGAAGCCGACATTGAACGCATATCGTAAACTCCATTCAGTTTTTTATTACTTGCTTTGGCAATACCATCTAAAAATCGTCTGGATTGAAGTGTGATAATTTTTCATGTAAAATATTCTTCTTCATCCACATAATGAAATATATCCATGAATTGCTTATATCAAACAAATTATCATTGCTGGCATCTTAAAAGATAAAATGAGAGTTTAACCAAAATGAGACTATTTGATTACATGGATAAAAAGTTGATCTTTTTAGATTTACACGCGCATTCGAAAAAAGAAGCACTTGCAGAGATAGTAAAACGTATGAAAGAGAACAATGCTATAAAGAACGAATCCGATTTACTGCAAGAGATTAATAACCGGGAAACGCAGGGCAGTACTTCATTAGGGAATGGAGTCGCCATTCCCCATGCCAGATTGAAATCCTTGGATAAGATTGTTGTTGCCATGGCCAGGTTATCTGCGGGAATTGACTTTGGCATAGAAGATCACGAACCTGTGAGCCTTATATTCATTTTGATCACTCCCACAGACAGAGCAGGAGAGTATTTGAAAGTTTTAGCCAAATTATCGAAATTTCTCAAGGA
>SPCN01000183.1 GCA_004525465.1 Chrysiogenales bacterium
AGACCAGCCCTCCGGTGCGCCAGCTCTTTGAATGAGGGCGGCCATAAACAGTTCTCTTGCCAAGACCAAGGTCGCTTTGATCGAATGCCCGGATTACGATGAAGAAATCGTTTCGCGGGCGCTGCGCCAAGGCATCGATCTTTTGGGCGGCATCACCCGTTTCGTCCGCCCGGGTGAGAAGATCCTGCTCAAGCCCAACATCCTGAACGGTGCCGCTCCGGAAAAGTGCGTCACCACCCACCCTTCCCTGCTTAAAGCCATGGGCCTGCTTGGCCAGGGAAACGGCGCCCGGGTCAGTTTCGGCGATTCTCCCGGATTCGGCAGCGCCCAGACCGCCGCCGCTAAATCAGGACTGGCGGCGGTGGCCGCGGAACTCGGCATGGAACAAGCCGATTTTAATACCCCGGCCCAGGTCTCATTCAAGGAAGCCTTGATCGCCAAACAGCTGATCCTGGCCAGAGGTGCCTTGGAAACCGACGGCATCATCAGCCTGGCCAAGATGAAAACGCACGGATTCATGCGCATCACCGGTGCCGTCAAAAACCAGTTCGGCTGCGTACCGGGGATACGCAAGGGTGAATATCATGTCAAGATGCCGCGGAACGAACATTTTGCTTCCATGTTGGTCGACATCAACCGCTACCTTAAGCCGCGCTTGTACGTCCTCGACGGCATCATGGCCATGGAGGGCAACGGCCCGGGTTCGGGCTCACCCCGAAAAATGAAGGTCCTGCTGCTTTCCAGCGATCCGGCCGCTCTCGACGCCGTTTTCTGCAAGCTGATCCGCCTGCCGGCTCCATTTGTACCGACCATGAAAGCCGCCTCTGAAAGCGGCCTGGGAACATGGGCTGATGAAGAGATCGAAATTTGCGGCGCTGAACTTTCCCACCTGGTCGCTGCGGATTTCAAGGTCATCCGCCAGCCGTCAGTGCCCTTTGACCGCGCTTTTCCCTATTACTTGAAAAAATGGATCACAGCGCGGCCCTTCATCGATAATTCTCTTTGCGATAACTGCGGGGTCTGCACGGAGGTATGTCCTTTGGAACTCAAGGCCATACAGCACCCAGCGGACCGCAAAAATCCCTATCCGGTTTTTGACTATGAGCGCTGCATACGCTGCTATTGCTGCCAGGAGCTGTGCCCATCAGGAGCGATTGATATTAAAAGGCCGCTGCTGAGCCGAATAATTCACCGTTAAGTGCCGGTTCACTCCGGCTTTCCCACAACTAATTATCAGGAATGCCCTGCCGTTGTTGCATTTCTTCATCCACCATTTTGCGCATGGCCCGGATATGGTCGGGGGTGGTGCCGCAGCAGCCGCCGATCACCGCCACCCCGGCCCCGATCAGTTCGCGGCACATTGCGGCCATGTATTCCGGTGTTTCCGGATAATACACCTGGCCGGAGCGCAATTCAGGAACACCGGCATTGGCCTGGATCAGCAGCGGCAGACTGGTAAATTTTCTGAATTCTTTGGCGATGGCGACCATCTGCAAACTGCCGTTGCCGCAATTGGAGCCGATAAAATCTGCTCCAGCCTTTTCGAGTTCCCGGCAGGCTTTCTCGATCGTTACGCCCATGATGGTGAAAAATCCCCGGGCCGTGGCTTCAAAGGTCATGGTGGCCATGACCGGAATGGATGTGGAAACACTGCGGGCCGCCTGGATGGCAAGCTGTGCCTCGTTCACGTCAGACATGGTTTCGATACAGATGATGTCGGCCCCGGCCTGGATCAAGGCTTGCATTTGCATTTGAAAGCTTGCGAACATCTTTTCTGTTTCCGTATCCCCGTACGGTTGCAGGATCCTGCCGCTCGGCCCGCAGGAGGCTGATAGATAGGCCTGTTCACCGACCGCCCTTCGTACCGCCCGTACGGCGTTTTCATTAATGGCTACCGCTTGTCCGTCAAGCCCGTAATTGGCCAGCTTCAATGGTGAAGCGCCGAAAGTGTTGGTCTGGATGATCTCGGCGCCTGCCTCAAGGTAAAGACGGGCGATCTCTTCCAGAATTTCAGGATGCTCCAGGTTGAGGCTTTCCGGAGCCGCCCCTCTGGGCAGGCCGCGCGTCATGAGCAGGGACCCGATGGCCCCATCGGCCAGCAGGACTTGGCCGCGACCGATCCGGGAGGTAATGGCTTCCATTTATTGAACTGCCGCGGCCAGTTTTTTTACACCCGCGACCGCCTGGGCGCAATCATAACCGTAGGCGTCGGCACCTATCTCGCCAGCGTAGTTTTGCGAAACCGGGGCACCGCCGATAATGGTTTTGATTGTTCCGGAAAGGCTTTCCTTTTTCAGCAGATCCACTACCTCCTTCATCACCGGCATGGTGGTGGTCAGCAGCGCCGACATGCCGATAACGCAGGCGTCATTGTTTTTGGCCGCAGCCACGAATTTTTCGGCGGTCACATCGTTGCCCAAATCGATCACTTCAAAACCGGCCCCTTTCAGCATAATGCCAACCAGGTTCTTGCCGATATCGTGCAGATCGCCCTGCACCGAGCCTATCACCACCCGGCCACGGCTGGAAACGCCGGCGCTGAGCAGAAGGGGCTTCAGCACATCCATGCCGGCGTACATGGCTTTGGCTGCCAGCAGTACGTCCGGCAAAAAGATTTCATGCACGCGGAATTTTTCGCCTACCGTGTTCATGCCCGCGATCAAGCCATCATCAAGGATGGTTTTCGGAACAATACCCTCTGTCAATGCTTGGCGCACCAAAGGCGGAACACCTGCGTCATCTCCGCTTTCCAGGCATTGCGCAATCTGTTTTAAAATTTTCATGACATTCCTCCGCTTTTTATGCCGACCGCGCCATTCCCCGTTCCCGGCAGGCCGGACTTTTGCAATGGGCGCAAAATGGATACACTTCGGAAAATTGATGGATCACAGCCGGTGCGGTCACCAGCACGCCTGAAATCGATTTCAGGGGACTCATCAGGAAACTTTCATTCAGGGTGATGCCTATTTTTTCCGGGCGCAGGCGGGCGAAAAGTTTTTCCTGGGCACTGATGTGCCAGCCGCAATAGCCTGGGCTGTACAGAAACGCCCTGGGCAATGCGCCGTTTTTTTGCATCGCGCCCTGACGTTCAATCCACTCCTCGGCAACGCGCCCGGCCTGGTCGGCTGCCAGGGAAGCCACGGCGTCCAATACCGAACCCAGGGCAAAATCATCACTTGCGAACAAGCGCTTGATTTCTTCGCTGATCCGTGCGCCCATGGTGAAAGCGAAAAGGTGCAAACTGTCAGCCCGGGGAAATATCTTTTTCAGCGGCGTGTCCTGGGCATTGCGGCCCTGGCCGGAAAATACGTCGGCAAATTCATCTGAAACAATGGCTTCGCATAACCCCAGAGGTTCACTGCAGGTCTTGAACAACTCCAACGCCCGCTGCAGCAAGGCGGATGAGCGCGACGAAGGCCGGCTGCCGCTTTTCAGACCCAAAGCGGCATACACGGCCGCTTCCTGCGGTTGCAGGCGTGCGAGTGGAAAATCGATCATGCTTCAACCGGGCGGGAGGGAAGTTTTTCCATACCCCAGCGCCGTGCTTCTTTTTCCATCAGAGAGCACAGCTCTTTTTTTCGCTCGGCAGCCAAACGTGATGGAAGCCAGGACGCGGTCAGTTTTTCCACTTCCCGGTGGGCCCGCTGCCCCAGGGTCAGGCTTCCTTCTTCGCGCCAACGGGAGAGATTGGCCCGGTCGATAACCGGGCCGGGGAAATAATGTTCGCTTTTCAAATGACGGCGGGTGTGCGGGGAGATCAGCAGGTGCTGTTCGCGCAGTAGTTCCTCGAAAATGGGCCGGGCCGGGAAGTCTTCCCTGGGCTCGATGCCCTGCACCAGACGCAGGGTCATGCCGCAGATCTCATTATCCAGAACCAGTTTTTCCAAACTCTGACAGCTTTCAAAATCAAGCATACCGGGTCCGGAAATGCTGTTGATCCCGGAAAGGGCGGCCAGGGTGGCTCCCATGGCTGTTTCCAAGCCGGCCTGAGCATCGAGCAGCTTGGAGTCGCTCAAGGAGATGTAGGCCTGGGTGGGCAGGCCGAGATATTTGCCGATCTCATTGTAAGCGCAATCGATCATCTGCGTCTCCACCGCGCCCATGGGTGCGGTCTCATAGCGCATGTCGAATACCGCCGGTGAGCCGCCGTACAAAACCGGCGCGCCGGGACTGCTGACCTGGCTGATGACGATGCCGCTGATGGTTTCGGCGGTGTGCTGCACCAGGGTACCCACCAGGGTCACCGGGGCCATGAAACCTGAGAGCGGCATGGAGATGAATTCCACCGGGATGCCGCAGGCACCGCAGTCGATCACATTCTGCGAGGTGATCTCGCTCCACTTAAGCGGTGAGGTCGGACAGCAGGAAAAAACAGTCAGCGGTTTTGCGCGCAGTTCTTTTTCACCGCCGCGCACGGCCAGCTGCATGTCCCTCATCACCTGGAAGGATTGGATGGTGAAGGTGCCGGTAATCACGGGCTTTTCGCCGTAGAGCAGGCTTAAGAAAAGCCGGTAGCTGTCGGAAACACGTTCGTCCACGTCGGCAGGTATGAAGGCCGTGCTTTGCGAAGAGATATGGGAAAGACCTGAAAGCAGCTGCACGTAGCGGACATAATCGGTCGTATCGGGTTTGCGGATCTTCTGGGTTTGGTAGTCCAGAACATGCAGGGCGGCCGAGCCGGGAGTGAAATGGACCTTGTTGCCGGAAAAATCGTGGGTTTCATTGCCCAAAACGTCGAAAAGTTTGAATTGCGACGGGACCGATTTCAGGCAGCGGTCCAGCAGGGAATTCGTGTACAGCACCTGGCTTTTTTCGAAATCCACCTTGGCACCATGCTCGGCCAGCATTTCAAGCACACGGGGATTCTGCACTTTGGTCCCCAGCCGGCACAGGATATCCCTGGCTTCAGCCACGATTCTTTCCAGCAGTTCCGCGCTTAGGAACTTCAGTTGCGGTCTCAATGCCATATTCCTGCCTCCTTTGCTTACTGATCGGTTTGTTGAAAAGCCCATTTCAGCTCG
>SPCN01000447.1 GCA_004525465.1 Chrysiogenales bacterium
ATCCCAGCGCGCAGGGACAGGCGATGATCAGCACGGCAACGGCATTGACAATGGCATGCGCCAGGCGCGGTTGCGGTCCCCATAGCGACCAGACAACAAATGCAGCCACGGCAACGGTCACAACCGCGGGCACGAAGTAGCCGGCAACGACATCGGCCAGTTTTTGAATGGGCGCGCGCGAGCGTTGCGCTTCGGCAACCATCCTGACGATTTGCGCCAGCAAGGTATCAGCGCCGACTTTTTCCGCCCGCATCAGCAAACTGCCCGTTCCGTTGACCGTGGCGCCGATCAGTTTCGCGCCCTTGGCCTTGGCCACCGCCATGGGTTCACCGGTGACCATGGATTCGTCCACGTTGCTGGCACCGTCGATGACCGTGCCATCCACCGGGACTTTCTCGCCGGGCCGCACCCGCAGGGTATTGCCGGCCTGTACATGCTCCAGCGGGATGTCCTCTTCCGCCCCATCATTGCGCACGATTCGTGCCGTTTTCGGGGCCAGGCCAAGCAGCAGCTGAATGGCCGCATTGGTCCGCGAGCGGGCTCGCAATTCAAGTACCTGTCCCAGAAGCACCAGGGCCGTGATCATTGCCGCGGCTTCAAAGTAAACATCCACCCTGCCGCCCTTCATCTGCATGATGGCCGGGAAAATCCGCGGGAACAACAGGGCCACGACGCTGTATACCCAGGCCACGGAGACACCCAGGGCGATCAAGGTGAACATATTGAGATTCCAGGTGCGGAGCGATTGCCAACCGCGCACAAAAAACGGCCAACCGCCCCAAAGCACGACAGGTGTTGCCAAGGCGCACTCGATCCATTGCACCATGGACATGGAAAGCCCCTCCGGCAGCCAGGCCGGCGCCAGGTCGGCGATCATGGCCAGGATGAAAACCGGAGCTGCCAGAACGACGCTGATCCAAAAACGACGGCTCATGTCAATGAGTTCCTCATTTTTTTCTTCGACGCCGACCGTGAGCGCTTCCAGGGCCATGCCGCATTTCGGGCAATTCCCGGGATGGTCCTGCCTCACTTCGGGGTGCATGGGGCAGGTGTACTCGGTTTTGGTTTGCAGCGCCGGTATACCCGCCGCTTCCAATGCCATGCCGCACTTCGGACAATTGCCTGGGCCCTGCCGGCGGATTTCCGGATGCATGGGGCAGGTGTAGGTGACCGGCCCGCTATGTGATTGCTGAGAAGGGTTGGGTTCCTTTTCCAGGTATTGCTCCGGGTGCTCTTTGAATTTGTGCAGGCAATGTTCGCAGCAGAAATAATATTGTTCGCCTGCATGGCGGTACTGGTATTTGGAATCGCCGGCTACGGTCATGTTGCAGACGGGATCCTTGTGTTCGGTTTTTTTTGAATTCATATTTCCATCCCCCTTCCGGGCAATTTCATATTCACTTCACAAACATGAAATTGAACTTATTGTTTTTCAATAAAAATTCCGTTCAAAGTCTTGAACCACTGCAAACCGAAATACTTCGGAGTCGGGCCTTGATTTCAAATGTTCACCGGGAAATTGTTGTACGGCTGCTTGAACCAACCCTTCTTTTTCGCGGCCCCGATCAGCCTTCGAGGTCCTTCTTCATGCGCTCGAAATCCTCCGGGGAAATTTCACCCTTGGCATAGCGTTTCTTGAGAATGTCCAGCGCCGCATCTCCCTGGGGCAGCGCCGGCGGCTTCTGGCCGAGTATCCACTTGACCAGGATGACGATACCCACGATGACCAGTATCCAGAAGAAAATCATCCCAAAACCCCACCCCCAATGGCCGTCCATCCAATGCATTTTGTTCTCCTTATCTATATTATATAATGCAAAAATACCGCAAATACAACAATAATCGGCGATCATTCAATACGGCCCGGCAGCATCCGCCAGCGAGACCCAAACCCGGAAGTTTCCTACCTGGCCTCCATTTCCACGGTCAGGGTATTCCAGGCGGTGGGTTCGGGGTACTCGTGCGGGTCTTTCAGGCGCCGCAGCAGGAGCAGCGAGGCCTTGGTCCCCGAAGTGATGCCGTCCAGCAGCAGGGATAAATGGGAGAAGTTTTTCACCTTGGTGCCGTTGACCTCCAGGACCACGTCCAGGGGGAGGATGCCGGACCGGCCCGCCGGCCCGGAGCGGGCCACCATGGTGACCAGGACACCCTCGCCAACCGCTCTGCCCATGTCGGCA
>SPCN01000223.1 GCA_004525465.1 Chrysiogenales bacterium
AGAACTCCACGCCGAACTTGTTCTTCAGGGCCAGGGCGATGATCATGGTGAAAACCAGGTAATAGACCAGCCAGTGGGCGCGCAGGCCCAGGAAGGAGATGCTGCGCGCCGGGTATTGGATGGAGAGGTATTTCAAAGATGTCGGCGCTGCCAGCAGTTTTTCCGCCGGATAGATGAAATGATCCAGGGATGAGGCGGCCATTTTCCTGTTGGACAGGGCCGGCATGTTTTTGCCGATGACCAGGTTCTTGCTGACCGTGACCCCGTCGACATTTATGGTGATGGTGGTGGAACCGCTTTTGCCGGCCTTCAGTTTCCAGTCCACTTCGCGCAGCGCCGTGATGAACACCGGGTTCATGGCGGAGCGGTAATGGGGATTGGGCTGGAGCTCGACGTTCACGGCGCTGGGGTCCCCGTTGAAGCGGGCCTTAACCGTGATATTCTCATTGGGGCGGAAGGGACGCATGCCGTAGCGGACGTCCATCTGCACGAAAAGCAGGAAGAGCAGGGGCAACAACAGGAACAACGGCACCAGGTTCAACACGAAGTATTTCCCCGTGTAATACAGGCTCTTGAAAAATGAGCCGACGATCGTCTTCCAGAAATCGCGGTACAGGCGGATGGCCAGGATGTTGGCCTTGATCTGGTTCTTGGTATCCCTGACCTTTTGCGGGCTGGAAATGGCGCGGTAGACGACCAGCACGAAGAGCGAGGTCAGCAGGCTCAGGAATAGGATGCCCCAGAAGGGGGGCAGCTTGGCAAAAGGCGCCAGCAGGAGGTCGCAGCCGCGGGTCAGGAAATAATTGATCTTCTGCGCCATCTAGGAAATATAACCCAGGCCGCTGAGCTTGTTGGCCAGTTCTTCCTTGTCGTCGCCGCTCTTTATTTTCTCGTACTCCTTGCTGATCAGGTCTTCGATCAGTTCTTCCAGGGAAGAGTAGCCGTGAAAGGCGATGATTTCCTCGGCCTTCTGGCCGGCTTCCTTGCTCAGTTTGACTTTGCTCGACATGTTTTCCTCCTAAATCAACGCTTTCCCGGTCATTTGGGCCGGGGTGGCGATGCCGAAATATTTTAAAATGGTGGGAGCCACATCCTGCATGTCCGGCACCGGGTTCTGGATCTTGAAATTTGAAATGAACGATGCCGGCACTTTTTTGGGATCCACGCAATGGTCCCCGGACCACCAGCCCATGTTGTCGCTGATCATCTCGCGGCTGAGCGTGCCCAGGGCCGATTCATCGTTGATGCGGTAGCCGCGGTCAAAACCCAGGATGATGTCCGGGGCGCGGTCGATAAAGTTTTTCGAGAAATTATCCTCGGAAATATAGGCGCAGGAGATGACCTTGTTGCCGTTTTGGGGATCGGTGATGGTTTCCAGTTTGGCCTTGATCTCGTCGAGCAGCCGCCGCCGCTCTTGCGGACCGACCGCGCCTTCTTTTTCCCGGCCCTTGAGGTTCAGGTACAGGCCGTTCAGGCCCAGGGCGTAGGCCTTGGACGCCGGCCAGTCGGCGTAGCCCAGGATGGACATCTCTTCGCCGCCGCCGCCGACACTCATTTTCAGGTATCCCTCTTTGACCAGCCAGTTGTTGATGTTGACCTCGCGGCGGAAAGGGCCGAAGCCGTGGTCCGACATGACCAGGAGCGGGATGCCCGGGTCGATGTTCTTCATGGCCTTGCCCAGCACGCGGTCGAATTTGCGGTACATCTCGTCGGTGATATAGGCGAATTTGCGGCTCTCTTCGGGATGGTAATAGGGATGTTCCTTGTCGTTCAGCGCCCAGAACATATGCTGGCCCTGGTCCAGGGAGGAGAAGTAAAAGAAAAGCAACCCCTCTTTCTGGCCGCCGAAGCGCTGAAGTTCGTAGTCGAAAAGGCGGCAGCTTTCATCGAAAACCGACAATGACTGGGTGATGAAGTTCTCCATGGAAAAGGTGCCGTTGCTCAGGGCCTTGGTGTCGGCCGGCAGGCCGATGGTGTGGAACAGGCCGACCTGGTCGGCCAGTTCGCGGCTGTAGCCGGACGGGGTGCTGATGGGCACAGCGGGCGCGCGCGGACTGAGGTGGGTGGGGGAGATGTAGAGGCGGAAGCGATCGCCCATTTCCATGAGGTAAAACCTGACCATGCCGGTGATGCCGGCCAGGTGCTTGATCAGGGAGAATTCGATCTCCACCCAGTCGGAGTATTCCTTTTCGGCGATGAGTATCTCCTGGCCCTGGATGTCGATGCGCGCCGTCTTGTGGCGGTTGTCCACATAGACCTTGAAAGGCACGACCACTTTTTCGCCTTCCTTGAGCAGGTCGTTTTTCGGCCCTTCGATCTGCCCTTCCATGACGTTGTTCTCATCGATGTAGGCGTAATAGATGTTGGCGGCCGAGAGGTCGCTTTGCGATTCGTTCTCATCCGACGTGTACAGCGAATAGATGCCGTAGGTGCCCTGGATATCCGGTGTGCCCATGCCGGCCAGGGTGCGCTGCTTGCTTTCCGAGGGCGGGTAGTTGGTGGGAACTTTGAAGATGGTAGCCGGAATGCCGCGGTCTTCCATGTAATCCCAGAAGGCGCGGCCTTCCCTTTTCAGGACCACTTTCCCGGGTTTGAGCGGGATCTGGTATTGGCCCAGGTTGACCAGCCAGCGCGAGGGCAGGGTATCGGTCTGGGAAAACATGGGGTTGTAATTCTCGGGGTTGCGGTGCAGGAAGTCGAAAATGCCGAAGACGCCGGGATCGGCGCCGCTGATGAAGCTGCCCCAGGCCACCGGGCTCTGGGGGGGGATGCTCGAGCGCATCATGGTGAACACGCCCTGGCCGCCCAGGCGCTGCATGTTGGGCAGCTGGCCCTGCTGCATCAGGCGGTTGACGATGCCCGGGTCCATGCCGTCGAATCCCAGGACCAGCATTTTTTTGGTCAGGGGTTTGCCCGCCGCGAAATTCATGAACGGCGCCGCTGCCAGCAGGGTGCCGCCGCTTTTTATAAAATCTCTTCTTATCATCATTGGCCTCAGTTTGTTGCCCTAACTTTTAATATTGAATAATATATCAAATCAGGCGCCAATTCAACCGCGCGCGCCGAGTTTATTGCAAAAAGCGGCAGCTTGCTTTGCTGCCGGCAAATCGTGTACTATGCGGCATGCGTGATATTTTCACCCCGATCTTCCTCCCGGTTCTGGGCGCCCTGGCCCTGGTTCACGGCTTTGAGCCCAACCCTTTTGTTTTCAGGCCGCTGGCGCTGACGACTTTTGTTTTTTTTCTGATTTTTTATTATTTTAAAAAATACCGGCTGGCCTATGCCTGCATTGCCCTGGCCCTGGTCCTGCTGATCAGCGGTTCTTATTTGCGGGGCAAGATCGCCTATGAGAGCGATCGGGGCCTGCGCTTTCCTCAGCAGCAGTATCTCACCATAAGCGGGACGCTGCTGGCCTTTCCGGAGATCGGCAACGATGCTTCCGTATTGCTGCTGCGTTCCCGTTCATTTTCCTGGGGCGGCAAAAAAATCGAGCGGGAGCTGAATGTCCGTGTCACCTGCCGCGGCGACTGCCGGGAGTTCAACCGCGGCGACCTGGTTGAAGTCGCGGCCAGGATCGATCCCCGCCTGCCCAACCGCAATTTTTTCCCCAACCCCTATGAAAAATATCTGTTGTATAAAAACATCCATTTGACGGCGTTCAGCAAATCGGCGCAGTTGCTGCAGCTGACGGCCAGGGTGAATATTTTCTGGCGGGCGATCGGGGCCTGGCGCGAGCGCATCCGCCAAAAAATCGAAGCGCGCTACCAGGTCGACGGCGTTCTCAGCCCGCCGGGAGTGTTCCTGGAAGCGACCATTCTCGGCGACCGCCTGCGCCTGGAGAATGACGAGCAGGAAATGCTGATCGGCAGCGGTGTTTTTCACCTGCTGGCCATTTCCGGAGCCAACATCGGCATGCTGGCCTTGATATCCCTGCTGGTCTGCCGCTGGCTGCGCTTCTCCCTGAAAGTGAAATACGCGCTCACGGCACTCCTGCTGCTGCTGTTCCTCACCGTCTCGGGATTCGATATTTCCGCCCAGCGGGCGGTATGGATGGCCTTGCTGCTCTTTGCCGCCAGGGTGTGGTTCATGGACGTGCAGCTGTCCAACATCATCTCGTTCTGCGGGCTGCTGCTGCTGGCTTTCAATCCGGCCCAGTTCCTGGACCCGGGTTTCATCCTCACCTTTTCCCTGACCGCGGCCCTGCTGATCGGC
>SPCN01000259.1 GCA_004525465.1 Chrysiogenales bacterium
CAGCTTCCAGTTGGCCCGTCAATCTCGCGGCCATGTCTTCGGCAACAAGGAAAGGTTTGCTTTTGGTTTTCTTGGCCAGGGCAAAAGCCAGCGTGGTCGAAAGGTCTCCGAATTTCCGCTCTGCCGGCTGGGAAAAACTCAATTCCGTTTGTTTGAAATCATATTTGTCTTTTAAAAGCGCGTAAATTTCGTTTTTGATCTTTTTCTGCAGGGATCTCATATGGCGGCTTCCAAATGGGATGTGCAGTTCCAGAAATCCACCAGTGTCCAGCTACGCCGGGAATTTTCCATGAGCAGCAGCTGCGACAGGGCGGCGTTGCCGGTTCTGAACAATCGGGCCTGGGCCGGGCTAAGCTGCAGCAGGTTGCCCAGGATGGCGCGGTTGACCGAGGCGTGGCCGGTGATAAGGATATTCTGCTGTCCGTTCTGCAAAATTTTTTCAAGCCCAATCAGGGTGCGAACGCAGACGGCGCTGAAGCTCTCGCCGCCCGGGACCGGGAAATCAGCATCGCTGATCCAGCGCTGATGAATATCCGGAAATTGTTCGCGCACCCGGCTGTAGATCAACCCTTCCCAATCGCCAAGATCGATCTCGCTGAATTCAGAGACCACGGTCAGCGGCCGGCCGCGGCCGCGGTTGATGATGGCTGCCGTTTCCAAGGCCCGCTTCAGGGGTGAAGAAAAAATCGCGTCGATGGGCTCGTTTTTCAGCCTGGCGGCCAGACGTTCGACTTCGCCGCGACCCTTGCCGTTCAGGGGGTTATCGATGCGGCCCTGCAGGCGGTCGGTTTCGTTGTATTCCGTGGTTCCGTGTCTGACCAGCAGGATTTTTTTTTTGATCGCTTCCATCGGCTGAATTATAGTACAGCCGGCCCTGGTCGTCAACCGGCCTGTTTGGGTTTTTAGCGGGCAGGTTTTTTCTATATATTCTTAATTAGATACAGGAAAAGTACAAATTCCCATCGCCGGTCGAGATATTTACAAATAGAAGGAGACAAGTTGGAAAAACCTTCCGCTACTTTTCTTCCTTATCATCCTCATTTTCGGCTTGGTCATCAAATAATTTCATCGTCTCGTTCCAGCGTTTGTAGGCTTTTTCGACAACGGGATCTTGCAGATATTGCTGTATTTTAGCAAAAAGACCGGCCAGTTTTTGGGACAACTTATCCGTTTTATCTTTAAAAGGTTTCAGCTCTTCCGGGGTATTTTCGTCCTTATCCAATTCCGGAAATTTTTTGGACAGTTCCTTTATTTTAGGACTGATTTTAATCATAAAGTCGGAATAACCATTCAAGGCTGCGGCAACCGCGTCGGCGCTGCCGGCTTTTTCCAGGGCATTAACGAATTGCTCAAAGCCTTTGACCATTTCATCCATTAACGGTAAGACTTCATCGTATTTTCCGCCATAAACCAACCCTGCGAACAGGACTGCTCCGGCGACGAACATCAAAAAAATCTTTTTCATATCCCCTCCTTATATCCCTTGTTTTTTTGTTTCCAATTAGCAAAAAAATTCTAAGTTGTTTCATAAAAAAAGTCAAGAACAGCCTGTGTCGTGCTTTTGGCGGGCAGGTTTTGGCTTCGGACTCAGTTGAGGATGGCCTTCTCTTTTTCCAGGATCAGGTCGTACACTGCGGCGGCGTCGCCAGTGCCCTTCAGACTGGAAACGATGTCGCCGCTGTTGGTGAGACGGGCGATATGGGCCAGGGTTTTCAGATGCAAGCCGATGTCGCGGTCAGCGCTCATGATCAGAAAGATCACGTGTACGCTCAGTCCGTCCGGGGCCTTGAAATCCAACCCTTTGCGGACCACGGCCATGGCCAGGAAAAAATCGGCAAACTCGTCTGAAAATATATGCGGCGTGGCCACGCCTTTGCCAATGCCGGTCGACTGCACGCTTTCGCGCTTGACGAAAAGGCGTTTCACTTTTCTGACGTCGTTAATGATGTCTTTTTCCTTTAAAAACTGGGAAAAGTCACCATAGAAGTGGCTGGTGTCTTTGCTGCTGTCGCTGATATAAATATTTTCCTTTTTCAGGTAATCGGCCAGTTTCATCATAAGCTCCTTCTGCTGTCGTCGCCGGTGGCGAACAGCCGGTCGGGACCGGCACAGATCAAGAATGAATCCTGCCCTTCATTTTTTTTCAGGCGCAGCCGGGTGCCCCAGGGATCGATCAGGAGGTCGGTTCTGGGCAGGAAGCGTGGCACCAGGTTCTCCAGGTCTTGGGGATAGCTGCCGTTCTCATCGGCATAGGCGGCGAGGGCGGCCTCCACCTGATGCATGATCGGCTCCAGTGTCGCCCCCTTGGCCTTGTCCAAGCTGGTGAGGCCTTGAGAAACGGGATTGGCCTTGGGGCCTTTGCCAAAGTAAAGGACCATTGCGACCAGCAGGGCGATTAAAATGATCAGCAAACCGAATCTCATGCACCCATTCTAATAAAGTGAAAAAAAAAAAACAAGGGACATAAAAAAAGCTAAAGAATCGCAACCGGGAATGACCCGCCAGTTTCAAGGCAGGTTGTTTTCCGGCTTGAATTCCCCTTGCTGTGGGTTGATCTCCTGCGCCAGGTAGCCATTTTCCCCGGCCAGGGCCCGGCAGCAAAGAAAGTCGATCCTGCCTCCGGCCTGGCGGTTGATGATCAACCGCATCCTTGTTGAAGTGAATGAGCTCAACATTTCAAAGTCGTTGCTGCTGTCGCCGGCGACCAGTACGGGTTCGTCCTCGAGCAGAGCGCGGATATTTGCAACTTTGCCTGCGCCCAGGTTCGGGCGCAGGCCTGGCTCCAGGACATGGCCGAAGCTGTCTCCGGCAATGGCCAGCCCCATGCCGATAACGCGCCGGCAGGGGAAAGCGGTCATGGCGACCATCTTTTCCACCAATTGCCGGTTGCTGGCCGTGGAGACCACGACTGCACCGCCGCGATCTTGCCAGGCGGCTGCCAGGTCTTTCATCTCCGGATAGGGGCGGACGCCATTGCTCCATTCGTAGTGCCAGCGCCCTTGCGGGTCGCTGACCGCGTGGCGGCTGAGCGGACTGATCAATTCCTCTTCGATAACAGCTTTGGCCAGGCGGTCGAACTCTGCCAGCGACAGCCCCTGCAGGAGCAGGTTCACCCAAGGGTAGGCGAATTCACAGCCGATGCCCGGGGTCTCCTCCAGCGCCCGGTTCAGGGCCAGCAGCCCCGAGGTGAAAACGCGGTAGCTCTCATCGACGCCCTCCCTGCCCTGGGCGGGCGCTTCATGTTGCAGTTGCTCATAGGCGGCGAAAATCGCGTTTTTCATTTTTTTAAGGGGATAGGGCATGCCCTTGATCAAGACGTAATCGATGTCGTTGATCGTGTCGGGAATGGTGGCGGCCATGGCCCTGGCGTCGATAGCGAAGGCCAGTTCGAAGGTCAGGCGCCGCAGCAGGGCTTCGCCGATATCGCCGAAGATGCAGGTGTTGTCCCAGTCAAAGACGGCCAGGTCCCCTGGCCGCACCCCGGCCAGGAGGTCGTTCAAGGCTTCATGGTTTCTTTGGCTCCAATTCAAGCGCTTCAGTTTCATTGCTCCAACTTAATCAATATAGGGCGCAAATGCAAATCAGGAGTGGCATCAGAACCACGGTTAATTTTTTTTCGGCATCAAGGTAAAAAAAGGGGCGGACCGGGCCGCCCCTTTATAAGGGAGGAAAGAAAGGTAGGGAAATTCAATCCCGGCGGTCCCGGCGCCGCTCGGAGCGCTGGCTCTTGTGGTCGCGGCCCCGGCTGCGGAAATCTTTTTTCAGCTCG
>SPCN01000310.1 GCA_004525465.1 Chrysiogenales bacterium
CTACAGCCATGCCGGCCGCCGTTCAGAGAACTGGGGAGAAGCGATCGCAGCGGCCAGTGGTTCTGCCGTGGTCATCGTGGTGGCCATGGACTGGCGGATGATCGCCAAGTCTCCGACCCTGCCGGTTATTCTGGAGTCGGCCCGGCAGTATGTCGAGTCGGCCAAGATCGCAGCCATCATTGCCGAGTATATCCGCGGCCTGGGCTATCAGGCCCGGGCCCATAGCGACGGCAACTACGAAGTCCTTTGCGTCCCGCTGGCTGTTGAGGCCGGCCTGGGCGAACTGGGGCGACTAGGATTGCTGATCCACCCTGTGTACGGTCCCTGTGTCCGCCTGGCTGTGGTCAGCACCGAACTGGAACTGGAGCCCACGCCAAAACGTGCCATTCATGCCGATAATTTTTGCCGCATCTGTAAAAAATGCGCCGACAATTGTCCGACCCGGGCCATCGCCAATCACGAAGAACCTCATTCGCGGTCTTTCCGGCACTGGTCCATCAAGCAAGAGAGTTGTTATGCTTTCTGGAAGCAGATCGGCACCGATTGTGCGCTGTGCATTCGTTCCTGTCCCTATACCAAACCCGACACCCTGCTGCATCGCCTGGTTCGTTTTTATGTATCGCGAAACCCTATCAACCAGCATCTGGCTCTTCTCCTTGACGATTTTTTTTATGGCCGAAGAAAAAGGATTTCCCCGGCCAATCCCCCCGAAATCATTCCGTTTTAGACCCTCTATTTAAACTTGCTGGCGCCACATAGCGCTTCCGGTTTGCTTTTGAGAATACCCTGGAATATACTTCGAAAAACAGGTTGAGGTCATGAGTATGAAAATTTTCGCGCTTATCCCGGCATGGAATGAAGAGCAAGCGATCGGCCGCGTGATCGATGAGATTCCCCGCAACCTGGTTTGCGAGGTCGTAGTGGTCAGCAACGGCTCCAGCGACCGGACCGAGGCGGTAGCAAGTGCTCACGGGGCCACGGTCCTTCGTGAAGAACGGCGCGGCTACGGGCACGCGTTGATGAAAGGGATCGCTTATGTCTCGATTAAAAACCCTGATATCCTTGTATTCCTGGACGGGGACCTTTCCGATTATCCCGCTGAAATCCCCCTGCTGCTGCAGCCGATCATCGAGGCCGGACAGGACCTGGTGATCGGATCCCGGGTGCGCGGTGAAAAAGAGAAGGGCGCCCTGCTGCCCCAAGCCAGGTTTGGCAATTGGTTGGCGACCAGCCTGATCAAGCTTTTTTGGGGAGTACGCTTCACCGATCTCGGCCCATTCCGGGCGATCACGTTTGCGAAATTCAATGAACTGCAGATGAAGGAAATGACCTATGGCTGGACGGTGGAAATGCAGATCAAAGCGGCCAAAAAAGGATTCAAATGCACCGAGATTCCTGTCCGCTATCGCCGTCGTATCGGTCAATCCAAAGTGACCGGGACCATCGCCGGTTCGTGCAAAGCCGGCTGCGGGATCTTGCGCACCATCTTTTTGTCTTTATTCGGGCCGGGATGAACAAAGCATTGAAATCCCTGATCGCGGCGGGAGCGGCCATTGAAATCTTATTTATCATTTTCCGCCTTTTGCCTTTAGATGGCAGCCAAAGAATTCTTCTTTATATAGGACTCGGTTTGGCCGTTTTTGCCGTGATCCTGCTGCTGGCCCGTTTTCTCCGCAGCGCGCCGCTGGAAAAGCGTTTTTTTTTGCTGCTGGCTTTTGCCGCCCTGGTTTTTCAACTGACCCTGCTCTCCGCGCCTCCCGACCTTTCAGATGATATCTACCGCTACGTCTGGGATGGAAAACTCCAGTATGTGGGGATCAGCCCCTACACCTATGCTCCGTCCGACCCGCTCCTGCGGCCGTATCACAGTGCCCACTTGCCGGCCCGTGTCAATTTCCCTGATATCAAGACAATTTATCCACCGCTGGCCCAGGCGTTCTTTACCTTGTCATACGCCATTTTCGGGGAAAACCTTGATGGCATGAAATTCATTTTCATCATGATCAATATGGGAAATATTTTCCTGTTTTATCGAATACTGCAGCAGCGCCGGTATCTGCTGGCCCCACTGCTGCTCTTTGCCTGGAATCCTCTGCTGATCATGGAAACCGCCGTCAACGGCCACCTGGATGTGCTGTTTCTGTTTTTTTTGCTCATGGCCCTGTTCTTTTTTTACCGGCAGCGCTGGCTGTTTGCGGGAATCGCCCTGGGTCTTTCCGTGCTCAGCAAACTGATTCCCCTGATCGCCTTTCCTGTTTTCGTCGCAGAACTTGCGGCTAAAAAACCGCAACGAAAACCGCTTGTTCTTTTTTCCGTTTCTTTTGCCGCCACCCTGGCCCTGGCTGTCCTGCCCTACCTCAAGACCATCGGCAACATGCTGGGAACCATGATGAATTATTCTTCATATTGGTATTTCAATAGTCCCCATTTTCATCTGCTGCTGGCGATCTTTAAAGACAATATACTGGTTCACCGCATCCTGTTCCTGCTCCTGATCGTTTTTCTCGCTGCCGTGGTTCTCTGGCGCACAAGGTTCGAGAATAAAATCTTTCTTTGTTTTTTCGCTTTCATCCTGTTCAATCCGGTCATATATCCCTGGTACCTGATAGTGCTGCTCGGATTGCTGTGCATCCATGAAAGCCGGATCGCATTTTATTGGTCGGGACCTATTCTGTTAAGTTACATTGTGGCGTACCGCTACCGGGTCACGGGAGCCTGGCATGACTCATGGCCGGTAATGGCCCTGGAATATGGGTCTCTGGCAATCTTGATTCTATGGCAGCGACTGCAGGCATACCGCTGGCGCTCGCGACAAACATGAAGAACGCCATCATCCTTTTTTTTCGCTATCCGCGCCTGGGCAAAGTAAAAACCCGCCTTGCTGAAGTGATCGGTGCCGAAAAAGCGCTGAATCTGTATCGCCGCTCGCTGCAGAAAACCATGCGCATGGTCAAGGCAATACCCGATTGCCGGGTCGTTTTCTGCGTGGAACCGGCGCGGTCAGTTTCGCTGTTCAGAAAAACATACGAAGACATCGATATTTTCGCCCAGAAGGGAGCGGACCTGGGTGAACGAATGAAGCTGGCTCTAGAAGCTGTATTAAAAGGTGGTGCGGATAAAGCGGTCCTGATCGGAGCCGACATTCCCGGGTTATCTGAAACGATATTGGCAGATGCTTTTCAGGAGTTGGATCAGCACCAGGTAGTGCTC
>SPCN01000366.1 GCA_004525465.1 Chrysiogenales bacterium
CCACGCGTCGCCTGCCTGTGCGCATAAAGGAGCCACCAGGGATGAGCTATGCACCCTGGGGGCTTCAAATGAAGAACTCAAAGCTGGTCAGTAGGTATACCCGGCGTAGCGATAGTACTTGCGGCCGGTGGCCTTTTCGTCGAGGGCGATCAGCCCTGCGACGGGGACGCCGACGCCCTCCAGAATCTGCGTCGCCTGTTCGACTTGATCCCGATGGGTCCTATGGATTCGCACGGCCAGGACGGCCATGTCGGCCCAGCGTCCGAGGATGCCCGCGTCGGCCACGCTGATCACCGGCGGGCTGTCGATCACGACGAAGTCATACCTGCTATGCAAGTCGGTCATGACACGGTCGGCTTTGGCGCCGCTGAGCAACTCGCCGATCTGGTCCAGCTTGACCGTTCCGGCGGTGAGCACGTGGAAATTGCTCCGCCCGGCGGACCAGATGGCCTCCTCGGGCGTGCATGCGCCCGCCAGCAGGTCGGCCAGACCGTTGCGGCGGGTCATTCCCAGCAAGGGGGCCACGGAGCCGCGGCGGAGGTCGGCGTCGATCAGGAGCGTCTTCTTTTCGGCGACCTCGGAGAACGTATAGGCCAGGTTCACGGCGGTGACCGTCTTACCCTCTCGTGGCTGGCTCGATGTGATCATGCACCGCACCGGGCCGGAGTGGGCCAAGCGGATCAAGGCGGTCCGGATTTGCCGGATCTGCTCACTCACCTGGCATCGAGGCCGGTGGTGGGTCAGTATCAACGGGCTAAAGCAGGAGGATCGTCGCATCGGCGCGACGCGGGGCTCAGCACCGGCGGTGTCGCGATGGCCGGCGATGGCTTGGCGGGGCGGCGTTGATTGGCCCGCCGGCGTCGTGATGCGGGTGGCCTGGCGGATGGCCTCTGCCACTGCGGTGTGCGCTGCCTTGGGCGCGGGCGCCGGGGTGGCCTCAACGACCGTGACGGTCTCGCCGTCGAGGATGTCGGCGGTGGCCTGTTCGGCTTCGGCGACGGCCATGGACACCACGTGCACAGCCGATTGCTCCTGCACGTTCTGCTGTTGGGCTGACTTCTTCAGTGCTCGTAACACGTTTCCCATCGTAGAGCCTCCATGGCTCAGCGGGCATCGTCGGATGCCGACGGCGCCAGGTTAGCCTGCCGCGACGGCAGGTATCGGGTAAGTCATTTCGGCCATGTCGCTGGGGTCATACCACCCGCAACTGGTCATATCGAGCGTCACCGACCGTGCAGTCTGTGCCGTGACCACGGTCGTCTCATCGGCGAATGCCGCCAGCAGGGCCGCGTCCCAGATGTTGTTGATCAGTCGGGGGGTGCACCGGGCCGCGCGAGCGATGATCGACACGGCGCTGTCCTCGAACCGCACCCGAGGGGGCTGACCCCCGCCGGCGACGGTGAGCCGGTGACGGATGTACGGGGCGACCTGGTCGGGAGCCAATTGCTGCAGATGGTAGCTGAGCACCACCCGTTGCCGCAGATGCTCCCACTGGGGCTGCTTCAGTGTGTCACGCAGTTCGCTCTGACCGATCAGGACCCACTGAATGAGCTTCTCGGCACGGTGTTCCCAATTGCTCATGAGTCGCAGTTGCTCCAAGGCGCTCTTGACGAGGTCTTGGGCCTCGTCGACCAGCACGGCGACGCGCTGGCCCATGCGTTGCAGCGCGATCAGGCGGTCAAAGAGACCGGCCTGCATCACCACGCGGTCGGCCTTTCGCTGCTGGGGGCCCATCAGGGCGGTGTACACGCACCGCATGAGTTGGTCCCCCCGCACCAGCGGGTCGCTGATGGTGACCATGACCGTACTACGCCGCAACCGCAAGCTCAACACGTTGGCGACCAGCGTCTTACCGGTGCCGATCTCGCCGGTGACCACGAGCATGCCCTTGCCTTGCTCGATGGCATAGGTCATATTGGCCAAGGCTTCTTCATGGGCTTCATTGGCGTAGAAAAACCGCGGATCGCCGGTATTGGCGAACGGGAACATCCTGAAGCCGAAAAAATCCAGATACACAGGTCGCTCCTTCTTTGGTCAGATCAGGCCCAACAGGTTCTGGACCCCCTGCCACATCGCCCGTGTCGTGGGCGCCAGGTGTTCGAGGATCTGGGCATATCTCCCGGGACAGTGGGTCGACATCACCACGCCCGTGGCGGCCAGGACGATGATCAGAAGCAGCAGGGCGATGGTGGCGGGCGCCAGTATGTAGCGGCGCACGGCCCGCAGCCGGCGTGTGGCCGGGGTGAGGATCGGCCCGATCACGCCGAGGATCGGCAGGCCCAATTCGCCGCGAGCTTCCTCCGCCGAGTGGAAGCTGCGGGTCAGGCGGGCTGCAATGATGACAAGCGAAATGCCGAACGCCAAGCCGCCGCCGAGGGCCAGAACGAACACGTGCCACAGAGCCGGCCACACCGGGCGATACACCGGCTCAGCGGCCCGAACCACTTCCAGGTTCGTGCGGGTGCCGCTCCGCTCGGCGGCCAGGGCCATCTGAATGGCGCCCAAGTTGCTTTGCCACAGGCGCTGTTCCTTATCCACTTGCTCGATCTGCCCGCTGAGTTGCCCAAACTCCCGGGCGACCGGAAGGAAATGGGTCTGGGCCGTATTGTAGCGTTCCAACATGTCGATCTTCCGGGTGTCCGGGGCCGCGAGGCCATCCAAG
>SPCN01000359.1 GCA_004525465.1 Chrysiogenales bacterium
TACACCCAGCTCATCGCCCGCCGCGTCCGCGAACTGGGTGTTTTCTCCGAGATCCGCCCCTACCATTACAGCCTGAAAAAGATCCTGGCCGCGCCGCCGGCCGGCATCATCCTTTCGGGCGGGCCCGCCAGCACCACCGCGACCGGGGCGCCTCGTGTCGGCAAGGAATTGTTCAGCAGCGGCATCCCCATCCTGGGCATCTGCTACGGCATGCAATTGATCACCAGGATGCTGGGCGGCCGGGTGGAACGCTCGGCCCAGCGCGAATACGGCAAGGCCCAGCTCGACATCACGGCCGCGACCCCCTTGTTCGCGAACATACAGGATCACAGCACGGTCTGGATGAGCCACGGCGATTCGGTCGCCGCCCCGGCTCCCGGCTACCATGTCACCGCCCGCTCCGCCGACGGCGCCATCGCCGCCATCGAGAACCGCAAAGAAAATATTTTCGCCGTGCAGTTCCATCCCGAGGTCATGCACAGCCGGGAAGGGAAAAAGATCCTGGCCAATTTCCTGTTCGCCATCGCCAAAACCGACCGCACCTGGAGCATGAAAAATTTTATCGAAAACGAGATCAGCGAGCTGCGCGAGAAATGCCTGGGCAAACGCGTGCTGCTGGGAGTGAGCGGCGGCGTCGATTCTACCACCCTGGCGGTGCTTCTGCAGCGGGCGCTGGGGGATAAAGTCACCTCCATTTTTGTCAACAACGGCCTGCTGCGCCTTGACGAGGAGAAAGAGGTCCTGGACAACCTGCGCCGGCGCCTGGGATTGCAGGTAACCTACATCAACGCCGGCCGCCGTTTCCTGAAGAACCTCAAAGGGGTCAGCTCTCCGGAAAGGAAGCGCAAGATCATCGGCAAGACCTTCATCGACGTCTTCTACAGCGGCCTGAAAGGTTTCGATTTCCTCATCCAGGGCACGCTCTATCCTGACGTGATCGAAAGCAACCCGGTGCAGGGGCCGTCGCAGACCATCAAAACCCACCACAACCGCGTGCGCGAAGTGCAGAAACTGGAGAAACAGGGCCGGATCATCGAGCCGTTCAAATTCCTGTTCAAGGACGAGGTGCGGGAAGTGGCCAAGCTGCTGGATATCCCCGCCGACATCCTTAACCGCCACCCCTTTCCCGGTCCGGGGCTGGCCGTGCGCGTCCTGGGCGATATCACGCCAAAAAAACTCGCCATATTGAAGCAGGCCGACGACATTTTCATCAGCGAACTGAAAAGCAGCGGCTGGTATGAACAAACCTGGCAGGCGTTCGCCGTGCTGCTGCCGGTGCGCAGCGTCGGAGTGATGGGCGATGAGCGCGCCTACGGCAATGTTATCGCCCTGCGCGCCGTGACCAGCAGCGACGGCATGACCGCCAACTGGGCGGCCCTGCCGGCCGAAGTGCTGGACGCCGCCGCCAACCGCATCGTCCGCCAGATCCGCCCGATCAACCGCGTGGTCTACGACATCACCTCCAAGCCGCCGGCGACAATCGAATGGGAATGAAGAGTTTCATCCACCTGCACCTGCATTCGGAATACAGCCTGCTCGATTCCACCCTGAAGATCGACGACCTGCTGAAAAAAGCCCGCGCTTTCCAGATGCCGGCCGTGGCCCTGACCGACCACGGCTCCATCCTGGGCGCGGTCAATTTCTACAAAAAAGCCCTGCAAAGCGAGATCAAGCCCATCATCGGTTCCGAACTGTACCTGGCACCGAATTCCCGTTTCGACAAACCCAACCGCCGCGAAGACGAACTCAATTATTTCCACCTGCTGGTACTGGTCAAGAACGACCAGGGCTACCGCAACCTGTGCGAACTGATCACCGCCTCCTTTTTGGAGGGCTTTTACCGCAAGCCGCGCATCGACAAGGAGCTGCTGGAAAAATACAAGGATGGCCTGCTGGTCATGTCATCCTGCATCCAGGGCGAGATCCCTTACCAGCTGCTGCGCGGCCGCGAGGACAAAGCCAGGACGGCGGCCCGCTGGTACCGGGAGGTCTTCAAGGACAATTTTTACATTGAGCTCCAGAACCACGGCATGGCCGAACAATTGCAGGTCCTGCCCCAGCTGGTGAGCCTGGCCAAGGATATGGATATCCCGCTGGTGGCCAGCAACGACGTCCATTACCTGAGTGAGGAAGACGCCGACGCCCGCGAGATCCTGATCTGCCTGCAGACCAGCAACGTCATCAGCGACGCCGACCGGCCGATGAAAAAGGAGACCGAACAGCTCTATTTTAAATCCAGCGAAGAGATGGCCGAACTGTTCGCCGACCTCCCCGCCGCCCTGGATAATACTTTCGACATCGCCTCGCGCTGCAATTTCGAATTCAAGCTGAAAAAATACTTCCTGCCCGCTTTCAACACACCGGGTAAATTGAGCGCCGACGATTTTTTCGAAAAGATCTGCCTCGAGGGCTTCGAGCGCATCAAGCACCATTACCTGTCCAAGTCCAAGCACCTGAAGCACAGCCACGAGGAGTACCAGGAACGCCTTTTATACGAAATAGAAAAAATCCGCGAAATGGGCTTCCCCGGTTATTTCCTCATCGTCTGGGACATCATCCGTTTCGCCAAGGAAAGCGGCATTCCGGTGGGACCCGGCCGCGGCTCGGTGGTGGGCAGCCTGGTGGCGTTCGTCATGGGCATCACCAACATCGACCCGCTGGAATACGACCTGATCTTCGAGCGTTTCCTCAATCCCGAGCGCGTCAGCCTGCCCGATATCGACATCGATTTCGACGCCGAACGCCGCGA
>SPCN01000055.1 GCA_004525465.1 Chrysiogenales bacterium
AGAACTCAAGGACAAATAATTTTTTCGAGTCGGAAAGCTGTTCTCAAAACCAAAATTGAAATCTGGCAGTTTTTCCCAACGTTTCGTAATCCAGGGTAGCCAGGCCCTCGACCAATGGCATGACGAAAAACTGAGCCTGATCACAGTTGCGAACTCTCCGGAAAATTTGGCTTGCCTCCACAAAATTTTCACTTTCCATTCCAATTTCATGCAGAATATCATCGCTTTCATTCCGGGCAACTTCCAGATCGACATCCTGACACAGCATTTTACTCCCTGCAGTCCCGAAATTCTGCGAGGACAATCGGCGGCCGCGGCGGAAAATATTTTCAGGCAATATCTTGTTTTCCTGAACGCCGCCAGGGAGTGGGACATGGATTTTGTTAATTTTTCAAAATTTCAGATATTGCCTGGCCCCAGCCTGCGATTCGGCTGGGAGCTAAACAGGCAAAACTTCCCAGCTCCGGCCGCTTTCCTTGCCATTTTTAATAAAAATCGCCATTTGCGCACTTTTACTGAAAACAATTATCTTTCAGTCTTGAGAAAATCAAATAAAAATACAGCGGCCGCCTTACCATCAGGATATCTATACCGCAATGATGATTTCACCTCCAACCTGCTGCATTGCCAATCCCTGGGCAGCATGAAATCCAATGTCACAATCAGAATCAACACCAATTCCTCTTGCCAAAAAATGATCATCCGCAACAACTTGTTCCACACCCTGAACGCCAAAGAAATCCTCCTGTTGAAAATTGACAACGCCAGCACGCCTTTAAGCGATTTTTTCTCGGTTCTATGCGGCCAGAAAAAAACCGGAAAAGAAAATCCCTCCGAACAAGTGCAGGAATTCCGTTTGTTTTTAAAACAATCGGTTTTTCAAAAAATCGTTTTGCTGATCGACAACCTGGCCCAGAAAGAAGACATCCGCTTCCTCAGATTCCTGCTTGAAGCCGGTGACATCTCAGGTTTGACCACTATCCTGTTCAACGACTCCGCGCCCTTTGATTGCGACCTTGAATTGCATGAAAACCCGCCGAACCAAATGGAAAAACACCTTCCCGCCTTATTCCCCGGTCAAAAAAAGTTTACCGTAGGCAAAACTGAAAAAGAATTGTTGAAAAAAATCGCCATGATCGAGGCCCCGGTGCCCATGGCCGTTGCCCGCTTCCTGGCCGGAGGCAATGGCGATAGGCAAATCACGACATTATTGAAGAAACAATACCTGATTGAAAACACAAACCAGCAAACCCTTACCTTGAACGTTCCCCGAGATATTACTGGCGTAACCTTGCAGGGAAAAAAGGAATTATTGGAAATGCTGTCGGTGAAGTCGGATTGGCATTATGCGAAATTAGATCATTACATCACCAGTAAGCAATGGGCAGCCCTGGAACAATATTTAAAAATCAGGGTTGGCGAATCTCCCGGATTGGTCGCATCCGGTCCGGTTGCCGACCTGATCATCCGTCACTTGCCGGAATTGGCGCCGATTAATAAAATTCTGGAATATTTTGTGGAAATTTTGATCCTGGGCAACCGCCTGCCGTTGGCCGAAAAAGTGCTTGGCGAATGGGCACGTCCGAACTCCGTTTTCAGCCGGCTGAAAACAGCCCACTTGGCCATGAGAAAAAAAGAATACCAAAAACTGGGCAGCCTGCTTTCCGGTTTGAGCAAAGTCCCGGAAGCTTTAAAGGACGAATGGCTTTACCTGAATTTTTATTATCTTGAAAAGATCTCCCAGAATAAAAAAGCCGACGAATATGAAAAAAAAATAAAGAGCCCGTACTATCGGAACCTGAGCATCATGCAATTGAGTGACCGGAGCATTTATAACCGGGACTTTGTCAAAGCCCAGGATCAATTGAGCGCAGCCCTGGCCTATTTCGAGACTCACCGCCTATGCCGCGAGGAGATCGGAATCCAGAGCCAAATGGCAAAATTGCTAAGAGAAAAAGGAAATTTTAAGGAAGCCGAATCCCTGTACAAAACCATCTACATTAAAAGTGAAGCCGAAGGCCTGGCATTGGAGTCGGCATTCATCACCGTGGACCTGGGCAATTTATACTTTGAAAAAGATGATGACTTTCAAGCCGAGTGCTGGTATCAAAAAGCTTTGCGTTTGTTTGAAAAAGAAAAAAATGCCGATGGGATTATGCTGGTTAATTCCAATTTGATAAATATTCTTTTCACCAAGGGCAATTGGCTGGAAGCCGAAAAACTTTTACGCGATATTCTGGCGACAAACGAAAAGAAGCAATTGCCCAATTCCTGTGCCATTGACTATCTGAATTGGGCCAATCTTGAGGATTTACGCCTGCATGATGACAAAGCCATGAAATTACTCGAGCATGCCAGTGATATTTTTAAAACCGTGGGCAACAGCAAGGGGTTGACCGAATGCGCTTTCCTAAAGGGGAAAATATCATGTTTTTCTGAAAAATCTCTCCCCGCCAAGATGATTGAAGAAAAATGCTTCAATGCTGATCAAACAACAGTCTGCAAGATTTTCAAGCAATTCGACATGGCATCCGACAAAAACCTGGGACCCGCCACGCTTAAAATGCTCGGCGATATTGAATCAAAAAAAATCAAGTTTGATACCCTGCGCTTGCTGTTGAAGAAACACCGAAAAAGCGCTTGGCTTGACTTGTTCAAGGAAATCGCCTGGGAACTGTCCCAAAAAGCGAAAAATTATTTCTATTATGAGTATTGGTATATGTATTTTGACCTGAGCGGCGAAACTTTTCCCGGCGACGCCGAGCTTGGGGAGAATTTCCTGGCCATGCACGATTTTTTCACCATGAACAAAAGAACCATTTCAACCAAACTCAACCGCTTGCGCCTGCAGGCGGAAGAAAACGAAAACCGACACGCTCTTTTTGACAATGCCCGTTTGGTCGGAAATTACAGGCAATGGAGGCTTCCCGAAGACTTTTTCAACAGTTTTTTTTACGAAATCAACAAGCCGGTGCAAATTGACTGGCTGGTTATGATCATCCATGAAAAACGCCGACCGCTTTTTAAATTCTCAAGTTCCGGACTTTTCAAGGAACTTGCAGAGCAGATGCTGCAGCATACCCTGGAGATGCCTGAAAATCGAAATTATGACCTGCCCGAAATAAAAAAAATTTTCAGCAGCCAGGAAAAGTTTTTTTATCCGTTCGCCAATACTAAAATGATCCGTTGGCCGCTGGGGGATCAACTTCTTGCCTGCATGGTCATCGGCTTCAAAGACGAAGAATGTTTTTTTCAGGATTTTTCCGAACGCCACAAGGAAACTTTAAAAAAATTCCAAATCCTGTTCAGGTACTTTCTGCAAAATGAATACCGTATCCACGAAAAACTGGATTTCATCGTTGGCGCATCTGAAAAAATCAAGCAATTAAAAACCATGATCGCCCAGGTCAGCAAGGTGGATTTTTCTCTATTGATCACCGGCGAAAGCGGCAGCGGCAAAGAGCTGGTGGCCAATGCCGTGCACTTGCTCAGCCCCAGGGCCAACCAGCCTTTTGTTTCCGTCAATGCCGCGGCCATTCCCGAGACCCTCCTGGAAGCGGAACTATTCGGATATAAAAAAGGAGCCTTTAGCGGCGCCGCCGAGAGTCGCATCGGTTTGCTGGAAGCGGCTGACCGCGGCACATTTTTTCTGGATGAAATCGCCGATCTGCCCCTGCTTTTGCAGGCAAAAATATTGCGAGTTTTGCAAGAAAAGGAAATTCGCCGCCTGGGAGAGAACAAAACCAGCAAAATCGATATCCGCCTGATCTCCGCCAGCAACAAAGATCTTGAAGGTCTTATAAAGAAAAATCTGTTCCGCGCGGACCTATTTTACCGGCTTCAGGACCTGGTGATCCATATTCCGCCTTTGCGGGAAAGGCGAGAAGACATTCCACTGCTCATTGATTTTCTTTTAAAAAAATTCGGATATCCCCAGCAGAACCAGGACAAATTAAGCGCCCTGAGCGACTTGTTCCGCAATGACCGCCTACCGGGTAATGTGCGAGAGCTGGAATCAAAAATAAAAAAAATGATCACATTCAATCCAGAACTTGAGGCTCCCGGCATAAAGGAGCGAGAATTATTCAGCTTGAAAAACGCTCGGCAGGCATTTGAAAGGAATTTACTGTTGAACACATTGGCTGAACAGTCATGGCACAAAAGCAAAACAGCCGAAAAGCTGGGAATCAGCCGCATGGCTCTTTTCAACATGCTGAAAAAATATAAAATAAAAAAATGCCATTCTGGTGGCTGAAAAAAGCCGGCTTGCTTTTGCTTTTTCTCTGGGCGGCCGGCAGCTTGATATTTTTTTTGGTTCAGGCGGTTCCCGGCGACCCGCTTTTATCGATTCTGGGGCAAACCCCGCGTTCGGCAGATATCCTGCGTTTGCAGGATTCTTTAAAACTGAACCTGCCTTTGGCCACAAGGTATGTGCACTTCATGCAAAGAATGTTTGTTTTGGATTTCGGAGAATCCTTGATCGACCGCAAGCCTGTGTTGACTTCCATCCTGAAATACTTGCCGAATACCATTTTCCTGACTCTGGCCGCCATAATGATTTCAATTTTGATCGCTTTTCCGCTGGCTGTCATGGCTGTATTAAAAAAAAGCAGTTTTTGGGAGGGTCTGGCTTTGATTTTTTCGGCAATAGGACTCGCGGTACCCAGTTTTCTTCTCGGCATTTTACTGACAATAGTTTTTTCAGTGGAATGGAAACTTTTTCCCATTTCTGGTAGCGGCAGCGCTAAATTTCTGGTTTTGCCCGCATTGACGCTGGGAATTTCTCTGAGCGCCTTCCTGACACGCATGATCCGCGCGGTTCTTAGCAAGGAATTGCAGCAGCCATATGTGCTTTTGGCCCGAGCCAAAGGGCTTTCCAATGCGCGAATCTATAGACAGCATGTTTTTAAAAATGCAGCGATTCCCATCGTCACTATCATCGGCTTGCAGTTGGGCGCCCTATTGAGCGGAGCCATAATTGTCGAGAGCATCTTTTCCTGGCCAGGACTCGGCACCCTTCTGATCACCGCCATCCGCCAGCGTGATTTTCCTATGATCCAGGGAACGGTCCTTTTCATGGCAGTCAGTTATCTCATCTTGAATTTCCTGATCGATCTGTCTTATCCTTTCTTCAATCCAAGAATCGGCCATGATCCGGCTAAATAAAAAAAATCTGCAGTTCCGTTTGGGCATTATGATTCTTGCCGGTCTGGGCATGGCCCTGGCCGGATTGGCCTTTCTTCAGGGGATCAGCTTGCAACTGCACATCGATCAGCGTTTGCGCTCTCCATCAACGGCACACATCTTCGGCACGGACGCTTTGGGCCGGGACATGCTTTCCTGCTTGCTGTTCGGCACATTGGTCTCTTTGGCCATCGGCCTGGCCGCGGTCTTCATCGCCGCCGCCATAGGCGCCGGATTGGGATTTTTGGCCGGCTGGCATGGCGGCCTGTTCAACATATGCATTATGCGCGGCGCCGATTTCATCCTGGCCTTTCCGGGCATCCTGCTGGCCCTGGCCCTGATCGCTTTTTGGGGCCAGGGGGTCATCAATCTCGTTTTCGCACTGGTGGTCAGCGGCTGGGTCGGCTATGCTCGCCTGGTGCGCGGCGAAGTCCTGAAGATCAAAGACCAGGAATTCATCATGGCTGCCAGGGGTTTCAACGCCTCATCGTGGCAGATCGCCCGCGGCCACATGCTGCCGCTGATCTTCCCGCTGCTGCTGACCCAGGCCGTTTCAGGCGTTGCCGCGATCATCATGGCTGAATCCAGCTTGAACTTTTTGGGGCTGGGTCTGGACCCGCGGCTACCGACCCTGGGCGGCATGATTGATGCCGGCCGCGGCCATCTTTTCGACAAGCCGGCCATGGTCATCCTGCCCGGGGCCTGCCTGAGCCTGCTGGTCGCCGGCATTTTGCTCCTGGCCGAAGGCTTGAAAATGCGGCCGGGGACCATTGCTTTTGAAAAAATAAAAAAATAAGACTATAATTATAATAGTTAATTTTTCACACTAACGGCAGAATCTGGAGGTGGACATGGAAAAAAGGAAAGAGATGCGCATCCGCAAGAGGATACTCTCCAGCCTGGAGGAGAAACCGGCCATCGTGGTCGACATGTCCCTGAGCGGCATCAAGATTTCCATGAGCCGGCCACCGAAAAGCCAGAATGTAAACATCACGCTACAGGTAGGTGAAAAAGTCATAAACCTGAAAGGCGATGTTCGTTGGATCAACAGAACGGTATCCAACAAAGTTTCCAATAATATCGGCATCGTCATCCGCGAAGCCCCGCCCGAATATTATGAAATGCTGACGATTTCCGACTGAAAGGGATCCGCTACAGAAGCGCGTCGGCTTTGAAAATCTCCGGCTACTCTTCCTTGGCGCCGGCCAGCAATTGCTCGGCCGAAAGTGCGGCCGCGGCCGTTTCGAGGATGATTTCGATCTCATCGTCTTGCAGCCGGCAGATCAGGAAACGGGCATCGTCCCACTCTTTTTCCAGTGACAGATAAGCGATCTTTTCCAACAACTCTTTTTTCAGAACCCGGGTCAGATTGCGCGCCCCGTATTCAAGAGAATACCCCTTGCGGGCGATGAAGGCCAGAACATTATCCTTAAAAACCAGCTCTTTGCCCTGTTTTTCCAGGTCCCGCCGAACTTCCCGCAGCTGGATGTCAATTATGGCCTTGATATCCTCATCAAGCAGGTGGCGGAAAATGACGATCTCATCGATGCGGTTGAGGAATTCCGGGGAAAAATACTTTTTCAGCGACTTAATCAGCGTGGCCCGGGAAACCTGTGCCTCTTCCTGGCTGCCTTTGTAGCCCATGTTGGCCTTGGAAAAAAGGGATGTGCCGATATTCGAGGTCATGACGATGGTTGTTTTGGAAAAATCTATCACGTTGCCGCGGGCATCGGTGAGGCGGCCGGCATCGAAAACTTGCAGGAAAATATTCAACAGTTGCGCATCAGCCTTTTCAATTTCATCAAGGAGTATTATCGAATATGGATTTTGCCGCACCTTGTCGGTCAGCTGGTTGGAATCGTAATAGCCCACATAGCCGGGCGCGGCACCGACAAAGCGTGAATAGGTGAATTTTTCCATGTATTCGGACATATCGATGCGGATCAGGTAATCCTGGCTGCCATACAGAGCTTCGCTCAAGGCAATGGCGGTTTCAGTCTTTCCCACTCCGGTGGGACCAATGAACATGAACACGCCGTCCGGCCGGTTTTTTTTGATGTCGTAACCCAATTTGGAAGTGATCACCGACGAAACCATCTTGGCCACCGCCTCATCCTGGCCGACAATTCTTTGTAAAATATTGGCACGCAGCGAGGTCAAACGGCTCTTCAAAGAAATCGAAATGTTGGTTTCGGGGAGATTGCCGATATCGGCCAATACTTCAACCACATCGGATTCTTCGATTTTAAGCGGCCCCGCCTGTGTGGCAATATTCTTTAACTTGACCTTGGCGATGCACCTTTCCAGAAGCATGATGGCCGAATCGGGCAGCTTTCTTTCCCGGATATCCCTTTTGGCGCTTTCGACGATATCAGCCACAATCTCGTTGGGGACCAGCAGGTTATCGGCGCTGAGCACCTGGCTCACCAGATTTTTCAGGATTTTCCGCGTGCCTTCCGGAGATAACTCGTTGACAGTGATTTTTTGGAAATATCCCAACAATGAATTGTCCTTTTCTATGGTGTTCTTGTATTCCTCATAATCGGTGCTGGCGATGACCTGAATGGAATTATCACGCAGGAAGTTTTTGAGGATATTGACCAGATCCAACGATGTGCCCCGGGCCGCCCCGGTGGACATCATCAAATGCATGTCTTCCAGCACCAGGATGGCGTTCTGAGCCTTGAACTCCTGCAGAAGTTTCAAGACCTTTTCCTCAAACTGGCCGCGATATTTCGAGCCGGTCAGCAAAGTGACAAAATTGATTTCTTTGATCTTTTTTTCTTTCAAAGCCGGCGGCACTTCCTCGAATATGATCTTTTGGGCCAGCAGGCGGATCAAGGCCGATTTGCCTACTCCACGTTCACCGATCAACAGCAGATTTCTTTTTGAATTGGATATGAGAATCTCGATCATTTGCCGGAGCTCTTTGCTGCGGCCGATGATCCTTTCTTCATTCTGGATAACCGCCTCGGTGATATCAAAAAAAGCATCATTTTTCTGGGCTTCGGGCTTGCTCTTGCTTTTGTCGATGCTTTCCCTGATCTTCTTGATTTTTTCACCCAGGCTTTTGTTCTGGGCTATCAGCAGCGCCTTTTCATAAAAATTCAGGGCCAGTTCGCTGTTTTCTTCCTTGGCATACACATCGCCCATCATTTCGTGCCCTTCGGCATAAAATGGATAAAAAAGCAGGAATTTCTGCAATAAGCGCTTCATTTCCAGAGCGCGGTTCAAATTTGCCAGATTCCTGATCTGCAAGAGATAAATCAAGGGCATGTTGAAATCTTCAAAAGCGAGCTCCTCCAGCTGCCGCAGGCTTTCAGTGAACAGTTTCAGTTGCTGGTTGCGGAAGGCTGATTCCACTTCCCGCCATTTGCTTAAAAAATTGCCGGCATCCTTCGGCAATTGCGGCTGGAACCGCTCCAGTTCGCTGAAACAAAAATTGGCCAGATAGAATTCTGCTATTTTCAGCTTAATGCCATCTGCGTTCATGCTGATTTCCGCACCACTGTCTATATTGCAGAAAATCACCTCTTTTTCGGCATGATGCGACAAAAAAAGGACCTGCTCGTTTTGAAAGATCACGAAGGGAAAAAGACTGAAATTCAACGTGGCATTGCCGTAGATCGGCTCGTCAGGCAGCGCGGCCTGAGGACCAAAAAGGTTTTTGGCAGACAGCCCTTTACTGGCCGTCACCGCGCCACTTATCTTCTGGTCGAAAAGTTTGAACAGGTTCTCGATCCAGAATTTATAGTCGGCGAAAAGGTTCTTCTTATCCTTGTCTTCGGTTTGTATGCGGCTGTTTTTAAAATAATCGGATAAATTTTCCAATATGAATACCAGCGTCTGCCGCTCAGTCTTGCTCATGCTCAAAACCTGGGTATTGAACATCTGCAGATAAGCTATGATGTTTTCCAGGGTCTGCAGAATATCGTTGCTGAAAAACACTTTCCCGGCCGGGAGCTGAAAATTCTTTTTGCGGGCCAGGTTTTCCGCCTTGAAAAGGGCGTCCAGCACACTGACAATGAAAAAAATCAACTGCTCTGAATTTTCTTTATTGAATTCACGCTTATCAAATTTGAAATCGGGCAGAAAAATTGATAAAAACAAGCCCATTCTTCCAAATTGTCCGAAATAAGGGTCCATCATGCACTCCAATTGTTATCGCTGCTACTGATTATATTGGCAATCTATGAGAATGTCAATTTGCAATTGCTTTTTAGGCCGGGATTTGCTATACTTTTGTCGAAAATATGGATGAAATACTGAGTTTTATTAACAGCAACCCCTGGACAAAACTGATCATCATTGTCGGCGCCATGGTGCTGATTTTGAAGGGCATCTACCAGGTTCTAAAAACCGCCAAAGTTTCCGCCTTTCAAAACAAATCGTTTTTTGAATCGTTTTTTTACCTGCTGGCCAAGAAAGCCTACATGGAGCGGGACGCCAAAAGGGCCCGCAAGCAGAATATGTTCCTTAAAGCCGGCAAAATATACGAGGAAATAGGCGAATTCAAAAAAGCACTGCAAACCTATAGTGAAGGCCAGGAATTTGATGTCATGGGCGAATTGCTGGAAAAACTGAACAAAGAAAGCGAAGCTATCGAAATATATAAAAAAAGCGGCAACAGCGACAACCTGGTCAAGTTACTGCTCAAACGTAAAAATGTCGAAGCCGCCGGAGTCGTTCTGGAAAGCAACAACCGCTTTCAGGAGGCTGCCGAACTTTACTACAACCATGAAAGGTATGAAAAGGCCGCCCAGATTTATGAAAAAAAAGGATTTTACAAAAAAGCGGCTTATATTTATGAAAAGGGCGGCAATTTAAAAAAAGCCGCCATCAACTTTGAAAAATGGTTCATCACCAGCTTCGACACCACGGTGGGCTACCAGAACTCCAAGCAATTGGAGCAGGAATTGCTCAAAGCTGTTGACCTGTATTCCCAGCTTGACGAATTGGAAAAAGCATATGACCTGCTGATCAAGTACGGAAAATTCGAAAAAGCTGGCGAACTCGCGATTAAATTGAACAAGATCAGCGATGCTGCCAAGAACTTTGAAAAGGCCCAGTTGCCTCTTAAAGCCGCCGAAATGTACGAACAGTTGGCCCAGCCCAAGATCGCCTGTCTTTTACGCGGAGAAAACGCCTTTGCCAAGGGCGGTACGCTGGAGGCGGCCGAGTGGTTTTTGAAAGGCGAGGATTATACCCGGGCAGCCGAGCTTTTCGAATGGGACAAAAAATTCGCCAAAGCGGCCCATTGCTATTTCATGAACCAGAATTTTTTAGGGGCGGCCGATAATTACCTGAAGGATAACAACGAAGAGGAAGCGGCCAAGATGTTCGAGATGGGCCGGGAATGGAAATTGGCGGCCAATATCTCACTCAAATACGGGAAATTCCAAAAAGCCGGCGAGCTGTACGAAAATGCCCAAGAATACTTCAAGGCCGGAGCTTCATTCATAAAAGTGGATGACGACCGCCGGGCCCTGGCCAATTTCCAGCTCGTTCCCTTCGACTCACCGGATTTCAATACCGCCATCACTCACATGGCCAACATTTTTTTAAAAAACCGCAAACCGCAACTGGTCATCGAAAAAATCGATAAATTGCTCGGCGAAAACCAGATCGATAAATCCAACATCGAGTGGTTTTATGTCCTGGGGCAGGCTTATGAAAACGCCGGCAATTTCAAGAAGGCTTTCGAAATTTACCAGATGATCCTGACCGAGGACTACTCCTTCAAGGACGTGCACCAGAAAATAAAGGACGTGGAAAGCCTGATCCAGAAATACAAGGAAATGGAGCTGATCAGCGAAGATGCCAGTGAACGGTATCGTGTAATTGAAAAGATCGGCGAAGGCGGCATGGGTGTGGTGTTCAAGGCCGAGGACACTGTCCTGAAGCGGGTGGTGGC
>SPCN01000129.1 GCA_004525465.1 Chrysiogenales bacterium
GCATTCCGGGTATGTGGCCCTGCTGGGCCGGACCAATGTCGGCAAATCGACTTTCCTCAATGCCCTGATGCAGACCAAGGTGGCCATTGTTTCCGACAAGCCCCAGACAACGCGCAAGAAGATCCTGGGCATCAAGACCACGGAGCGCGGCCAGATCATTTTCTTTGACTGTCCCGGCATCCACAAGCCCCATTTCCGACTGAACGAACTGATGATGAAAGAGGTCAACGAGGCGCTGCATGATGCCGACCTGATCCTTTATTTCATAGATGTCGGCGATGCCAAGCAGGACGAGTTCATTTTTTCGCAGCTGCAGAAAGCCGCCAAGCCAGTGTTCCTGGTGATCAACAAGATTGACAAGCTGAACAAGGCCCGGATACTGGAGAAGATCCAAAGCTACCGGGACGGGTTGCCCTGGAAAGAGATCGTCCCCATATCGGCTCGGAAGGGCGACAACCTCGAGTTGATCGAAGAACTGATATTCCAATATCTGCCCGAGGGGGAAAACTTCTATCCGGCCGAGGAATATACCCTGCAGTCGGAAAACTTTTTTCTCGGCGAACTGATCCGGGAAAAAGTGCTGAATTTTGTCGAAGACGAGCTGCCGTTCACCACCACCCTGAAAATCGAAGAGATCAAGGACCGCGGCGAGATTGTGTACGTGCGCGCCGAGATTTTCGTGGAGACGCGCGCCCAGAAAAAGATCGTTGTCGGCAAGCAGGGGAACTTGATCAAGCAGATCGGCAGCCAGGCCCGGCTGGCCCTGGAAGGGTATTTTGCCAAAAAAGTGTTTCTCGACCTCTTCGTCAAGATCGTGCCCGGCTGGCGCAACTCGCCGCAGATCATCAGGGAAACCCTCGGCTGAAAAGCCCTAGTTCTTTTTCTCAAGTCCATTTCTGAAAAAAAACGGTTGATATTTATCCATAAATATAATAAAATAGAATGAAAATAAATGCTTAAAATAAATACGCTGCGCTCCAAGTTTCTGCTTTCTTTTATATTGATCAGCCTGGCATATATCGTCATTTCCTCTTTTTTCATACTGAATATGATCAATTCCACCAACAACCGCCTGGGCAAGATCAATTTCGTGCACTGGGCCAAGGATTTCGAAACCATGGTGGAACCGAATTTCATCAATTTCAACTATATGAAACTGACTGCGCAGGCCGAAGATATCCTGAAGGAAAACCGCAATGATTTCATAATGCTCTTTGATGCGCATAACAAGGAAATCTTTTACAAAGGCCCCGACTGGATCAAGGCCAGGCTCGCTCCCTACAAAGCGGACGCGGATGACCAGGTCAAGGAGACCGCTTTCGATTCTCAGCCTTATTACCTGATCAGCCTGCCGGTGAAAGTAGCCGCCGCGAATACCTTTTGGGGCAGCATCCTTTTCGGACGCTCCAACGAGGAAAACCAGGCGATCATCTCGGAACTGCGTCTTTTTATCATTATCATTTCTGCCGGGCTGCTGTCGGTTTTCATCATTCTCATCGTAATCATCAACAGGAAATTGACCCAGCCCATTCAACTGCTGAAAAACGGCCTGGAAAAGATCAGTTATGGGAGCTTTTCACACCGCATCCATATCCGATCCAACGATGAATTCTCCTATCTCGGCAGCCAGTTCAACGAAATGGCAGAAAAGATCGAAAGCATGATGACCGAAATCGAGGCCACCCACAAGGAGCTGGAAAAACAGGTCACGTCGCGTACCAGGGAATTGAACGAATCGAACAAGAAACTGCAGATCGCCATGCAGGAACTGCGGGATACGCAGCGTCATATCATTCAATCGGAAAAGCAAAAATCCCTGACGGCGATCGTTTCGGGATTCGCCCACGAGATCAACAACCCGCTGACCGGGATCCTGGGTTATGTCGATCTTATCGGTATCCGCGAAGACTCCAGCCCTTATGTCAAGGAAAAGCTGGGCAGCATTCAGAAACAGGCGGAGCGCATCAAGAATATCATCGATCAACTCAACCAGTTGAATCCGGACATGGAACAGGTCAAAATGGAGATCAGCTTGTCTAATTTGCTGGAAAAGCTGATCAAGGTCATATCCAGCCGTCCCGAAAACAGCGATTACGCCATTATAAAAAACAATTTCAATGAGGACATCACCATCCAGGGCAACCATTTCGCCCTGTGGCAAGTATTTGAAGGTATCGTGGAAAACGCCCTTGAGGCTTTCCGCGAAAACAATATTCGCAAAGGGATTATCGCCATCGAATTGAAAAAATCCATGGATGGGGGACAGGCGATCGTGGATGTCAGCGATAACGGCGGCGGCTTTAAAAACCTGGACAAGGCCTTTGACCCTTTTTACACCACCAAAAACCGCACCCAGAAGAAAGGCATCGGCTTGACCCTGGCTTACAATATTATCCATGAACATCAGGGCAATATTGTCATTAAAAATAATGAGACCAGCGGGGCCACAGTGTCGGTTTACCTGAAAATTGCCGAAAAGAAATTCAAAAACCAAAATCGAGCGGAGGAAAAATAATGCTCAAATCCATGAGGAATAACGTAAAATCTCTTTCCTGGACCCTTTGGCTGGTCATATTGGCCTTTATCGGCTTTATTTTCGTGCAATGGGGTTCAGGCCGTTTTGAATCGGAAGGCCTGGACAGGGACGTGGCCGCCGTTGGCCGCCACAAGATCAGCGGCGAGGAATTCCAAAAAAATCTGGGCAAAAGCCTGGAAATGTACAGCAAGCAGTTCAAAAACAGTTTGACCCGCCAGATGATCAACCAGTTCGGTATAGCCGAACAGGTGCTGCAGGGAATGGTCAGCGGCTTGATCATCCAGGGTGAAGCGGAAAAACTCAATCTTGATATTTCCGAAAGCGAATTGCAGGATGCCATACGCGCTTATCCGGCTTTTCAGAATGAAGGCAAATTCATCGGTTCAGATGAATACGAAAGGCTTCTGGCCTACAACCAAATGACGGTGCGTGATTTCGAGAACGGTTTGAAAAAAGACCTGCTCGGCGACAAACTGAAGGAACTGGTGACCGCCGGCCGGGTTCTGGACCTGAACATGCTCAAGGAGGAATACCGCAAGGAGAACGACAAGGCCGAGCTGGATTTCATCACTTTCAAAAGTGACGCCATCAGCGAGGAACCGGCCAGCACTGAAGCGGAGCAGCTTGATTTCTATCAGAAAAATAAAAATCTTTTTCAGAGCATGGAAAAAAGGGCCGGGGATGTCCTGGCTTTAAAGTTTGCCGATTTTAAGAAGGAGATCACGCTCAAGGAAGAAGAAGTGTTCGCCTATTACAAAAACAACAAAAGTGTGTTCAAAGTTCCCGGGAAAACCAAGATCAGCAGGATCTGGATCGCCTATGATGCGCAGACGCGCGAGCAGGTCCTGAAACAAATGGAAGACACCGCGGCCTTGCTGACCCCTGACAATTTCGCTGCCAAAGCCATGGAGCTTTCCGGGGAGGAAAATGCCAAGAATGGCGGTGACTGGGGATACTGGGGCTGGCAGAATTTTTCCAACCAGGAACAGTCCATGATCAACAACCTCAAGCAAGGTGAAATCTCTTCCCCGGTGGACGCCGGCCAGGGGTTTTCAATTCTGTTTGCCCAGGAAAAGATCGCGGAACAGCAGGAAAACTATGAAGCGGTCAAAACCCGCATAAAAAGCATAATGGAAAATGATAAATTGAAAAAACTGACCGGCGAAAGGATCGCCGCGATATATGAAAAGATCAATGCCGCCGATAACCTGAAGCAAGGAGCCGGAAATCTTGCCGAAAAAGTCACGGCCACCGGCTTGCTGACCAGGGGCCAAGCCATTAAAGGAATCGATGAGATGGGCTATATTTCCCAGAAACTGTTTACATTGAGTGAAAACGAACTTTCCCAGCCCCTGGATTTTCCCGAGGGGATCGCCGTGGTGCGCTTGACCAAGATCGTCAGGCCGGAAGTTGAGAAGTATGAGATCGCCAGGGACAAAGTAAAAAAAGAGCTGCAAGCCGCGAAAAAGCTGCAGCTGCAGCTGGCCCGGGCCCGGAGCGTGGCCGCAGATCTGAACATGCTTGCCGACCCCGGCAAATTAGAGGCCTACCTGAAAAAAGAGAACCTGAAACCCGAAGCCATCACTTATCAAAGGGGAGGCAGCCTGGGCGATCTGCCGGCAACGCCGGGATTGGATGAAACCATTTTCGCCATGGACGAGAATCTCTATTCGGCGCCGCTGTCAGTAAAATCAACGGCGGCGGTCATCGTCAAGCTGAAGAGCAAGAAAATCGTTTCTGACGGGGACTTCAACAAAGAACGGGACGGTTATTACCGCAAAAAACTGGCCGAGGCCAAGAACAGCAGTTTCGGCTCTTATCTGTTGAGTAAAAAAAGCGCTTATGATATCCGTTTTAACGCCGAGGTTTTCGAAAAGATCAAGGAATACGTGATCTCCAAATTCCGCTAAAGGAGGAACCATGAACCAGCCACAAAAAGCCAAGGGCATGCCTGAAGGGGCCTTCGAGATAATGCCCGCGGGCAAGGAATATGCCCCGTATATTGCCAGCGATTCGATCATCCCCGAAGTCACCTCCCGCTCGATCATTTTAGGCCTGATCATGGCCGTGGTTTTTTCGGCCGCGGCGGCTTTCCTGGGTCTGAAAATCGGCCAGGTGTTTGAAGCCGCGATTCCCATCGCCATCATTGCCGTGGGCGTTTCACCTTTGTTCAAAAGGAAGAACACCATTCTGGAGAATGTCATCATCCAGTCCATTGGCGGTGCCTCGGGTCTGATCGTAGCCGGAGCTATTTTCACCTTGCCGGCATTGTTCATCCTGGGATTGGACAAAAAGATCGGCTTTGATCTGTTTAAAATTTTCATGGTCTCTTTTTTGGGAGGCACGCTGGGAGTTTTGTTTTTGATCCCATTCCGCAAATATTTTGTCAAGGAAATGCACGGCCAGTTTCCTTTCCCGGAATCGACCGCCACCGCCCAGATTCTGGTTGCCGGTGAAAAAGGCGGCGCCCAGGCCAGGATTCTGGTCAAGAGCATGATCATCGGAGGCATCTTCGATTTCATGGTCCATTCGGTTGGCGCTTTCAACGAAGTCTTCACCACCCGCATTTTCGGGTTCGGTAAGCTGCTCGCTGAAAAGGTCAAGATTGTCTTAAAAATGGACGTTCTCTCGGCCGTCCTGGGACTCGGGTACATCATTGGCCTGAAATACACGTCGATCATCGCCGCCGGCAGCCTGTTGTCCTGGTTCCTGCTGGTGCCGTTGATCTATTATTTCGGGCAGTTCATTCCGGCCGAGATCGTCGGCAACGCTCCCAAGCTGATATCGGCCATGAGTGCCGAGGAAATTTTCCGCAACTATGTGCGTTACATCGGCATTGGCGCCATCGCCATGGCCGGCATCATTGGCATCCTGAAATCGTCAAAGATCATCGTCCAGGCCTTCGGCATGGGCTTCAAACAGATGTTCCGCAAAACGGCTATCGGCGATGAAAAAACTCCCAGAACCCAGACCGACCTGAGCATGAAGTATGTCATTTTGGGACTGGCAGTGACGGCGCTGGTAATATGGGTATTTTTCAGTTTTTCGGTGCTGAGCCCGGTACCGCATCCCCTCAAGCTCGGCCTGATCGCCATGGTCACGGTCTTTGTGATCAGCTTTCTGTTTACCTCGGTGGCGGCCCGTGCCATTGCCATTGTCGGTACCAACCCCGTTTCCGGCATGACCATGATGACCCTGATCCTGAGCAGCCTGGTGCTGGTGGCTGCCGGCCTGACCGGTGAATACGGCATGTTTGCCGCTTTGCTGATCGGGGGAGTGGTCTGCACCGCCCTGTCCATGTCGGGCGGCTTCATCACCGACCTGAAGATCGGCTACTGGCTGGGTTCCACTCCGCTCAAGCAGCAGAAATACAAGTTTCTCGGCATTCTGCTTTCCTCGCTGACCGTGGGACTGGTCATTTTTCTGCTGAACCAGACCTACGGCTTCTCGGGCTCAAACGCCCTGGCCGCGCCCCAGGCCAATGCCATGGCCGCCCTGATCCAGCCGCTGATGAATCCGGGGGCCCAGGTGCCCTGGCTGCTTTACGGAGTCGGTGTCCTGACCGCCCTGATCATGGAATTCATAGGCGTGCCACCGCTGGCTTTCGCCCTGGGTATGTATATACCGCTGGAACTGAACACGCCGCTGGTCATCGGCGGCCTGATCGCGCACATGGTCATGCGCTCCAGCAAGGATAAGGAACTGGCCACCAAGCGCTATGACAAAGGCATTCTCATCGCCTCGGGCTTCATTGCCGGCGGGGCGATCATCGGTGTGGTCAGCGCCATCATGAAATATTTCAACCTCGAGCGCTTCGTCCGCCTGGGCTGGTCTGATAATGGCGGGGGCGAGCCTCTGGCCCTGGTCATGTTCATCGCCCTGGCGATATATCTCTATTTCGACTCGCGCAGTGCCAAAAAGGAAGATTGATGGAAAAAGAAAAGATCGCCCAGGCAATAGAAATACTGCATGAGCTGGATATCGATCTATGGATGGTGATCGACCGTGAATCAGGTCTGATATCCGACCCGGTCATGGACTATGTCGTCGGCAGCGGCGTAACCTGGCTTTCGTTTTTCCTGTTTTTCAAAAACGGGGAGAAGCACGCCCTGGTCGGCAATCTGGATATCGAAAAAATACGTCGTACCGGCCTTTTCGATAC
>SPCN01000013.1 GCA_004525465.1 Chrysiogenales bacterium
CGCCGCGCAATACCGCCCCGGCCCTGATGCAGGCCAACATTTTTCTGTCAAAAATCAATCCTGAAGGCCATTTGCTGGTGGTCCCCGCCGATCATTTCATTGCCAAAGAAAACATTTTCGCCAAACAATTGACCGCCGCTTCGGAATACGCGAAAAACCGCTGCGTCATCACCGCCGGCATCAAACCCAGTGAACCCCATAGCGGTTACGGCTATATACAGTTTTCAGAAAAAAAATCCTCCAGTAAAAACAACCTTAACTTCTACCCGATCGTACAATTCAAAGAGAAACCGGATAATGCGACCGCGGTAAAATACTTAAAAAAGGGCAATTATTATTGGAATTCCGGCATGTTTGTGTACAAGTTGGCTTTTTTCAAGGAATTTTTAAAAATTTATGCGCCATATTACCACAATCAATATGAAAAACTAGAAAAAGCCGCCGGAAATGCGAAACTCTTCGCCAAAACCTATAAATCAATTACACCAGAATCTATTGACTACGTGTTAATGGAAAAGCTGAAGGAAGCGGTCATGTTCAAAGCCGCTTTTGCCTGGAACGATGTCGGTTCGTGGTCGTCGGTCTATGAAATGAATGAAAAAAACAGGCAAAAAAATGTTTGCCGTGGCCGCACTCTTGCCATTGACACCCGCAATTCGCTGATTTTTTCCAATAGCGACAAGCCCATGGCGGTTATCGGCCTTGATAAAATAGCAGTGATCAATACCGAAAACGGCATTTTGATCGCGCCGCTCAGCCAATTGCAGCAGGTCAAGCAAGTTATTGCTATGCTAAAAAAGGAAAAATCCTGATCGTTGACTGATCAAAACCTATAAATATAAAACCAGCGGTAACAACACAATAAACAACAGGATTCTTTTTTGCCAAATAGAAACTTGCCGCTTCTGCCAATGCCAAAACCCAAGAACGGTTCCGGCCAAAAAAACAATGGCCAGTGCCGCGGCGAAAAATCGGATGGAAGCTTCGGAATTTTCAAAATGCATAAGCTTGAAGAGCCAGCCGAAAGGAACGTTCACGAACAGTTTTTGATAGTCGAAAAGGAAAAACATTTCGACATAATAAATACATCCGGCAAGCATGACCGGTCCAAAGCGGATAACGGCGACAGCGATCAGCAAAAGCGGCAGAAAAAAGTAGATCAAATAAGGTGTTTTCAGATAGCGCGATGATTCCAGCGCTTTGACCACGAACGAGCCGGGGAGAGGCATGGCATTCGCCTCGGGGTCCCTGATTTTTTTAGCCAAAAAACCATGCCAGGGCTGGCCGACGATGGCATCGCCGAAATATTTAACCGCGATCCTCTGACCCTGCTGCAGTAAAAACACTGAACCCGGGAAAAAAGAGACGCGGCTGGCCCCGGGCGGCACTGCCACTACCACCGGACCCAAGTCGACAAAATCTTCCTTCTGCTTGTTGTTCCAAATCATAAAAATCGCCGGATGCAAGCAATTAAAAAAAGCAAAAATCCTCCCGGATGGAGCAGAATTTCGCAAAAGCTGCACGGCCGCGATTTTTTTTTGATTTAAAGGGGAAAAACCGATAAAGGTGTATTCCGGAGTTTGAAAAGCAGGCCCATCAGTCAGTTCCTTCTTGATCACCGTCCATTGCAAAAACAAATTCAAAAAATGGATGAGTAGCAACAAAATAAGCAGTAATATGATAAAGGCTCCAGGGAACCAGGCTGGCCGAGGTTTTTTTTCCTGGTAAATCGATCCCTTGTCAGGGCTATCGGTTTTCACAAATCACGAACCGCAAGCAGCCCGGATTACAACCCCAAGAGCCCTTTTTTGAATTTCTCTCCGGGTCCCGGCTTCTTGCCGATCCAGCAGGAAAAAAGGGCGTCGGCAAAGACCTTGTCACCCAATGTCCCTTTTATTTTCCCCTTGATTTTGACTTCGGTCCCCACACCGGGCCGGTAGGTGAAAACCAACTTTTCGCCGTTTTTTAAATCTTCCATCAAGGAAGCCAGCGTGTCGAACTGTTTTTTCAATTCCGGCGAATGGTCGGGAGTATTCGCTTTCAAGCCATCAAACCAGGCTTCATTGATTTTGCCAGCGTCCACGCTGCGCACAAAATGCATGACCGTGCAGCGCGGTCCATCGGCCGCCAGGATCTTTTCACCGTTGTTTTCCTTGGCAGGCAGATAAAGCCCGGCCACATAAACTTTGAATATGACTTTTTTACGCAAGGCCAGGCCGTTGAGGACCATTTGCTGACCATTTACATCCAAAGTGTCGGGAAGTGTTACCCCGGCCAGGGTGCCGGCGACAATGGGAGTGACAAATAAAAAAACAAGGAACAATCCGAGCAAAGCATGTCGCGTCATTTTTTTCCTCCTCAAATGAAAGCATTCAATCATAATATTAAAAAAATATATTGTCAAAAAGTGCGGCCTTTTCTTTCACTTGCACATGAATCGCTCTTTCCCAGTATCCACCATTTTTTACTCTTACCGCTATGCCCTGGCTGATTTCATCTGATGGGAACCTGTAGGCAAGCAGCATCCCGGGGACATCTGCCTGGCTTGCAAAAAACTACGCAGAAGAAACATGGGGGATCATTTCAAAACTGAAAAATAGTATAATAGAGCCAAAATGAAAACCGAAGCTCGTTTTTCCAAGCTGCCTGCTGTGATTGCCTTCATTTTTATCATCGCCGTTCCTCTGGCAAACAACATCCTGCATATCAGACCTGGATCATCCCGGCCAGGGGAACGAAAAAAAGTGCGGGCGGAAAATCATGTAACTGATTCCCTGTCTTCGTTTTTTCGAAAGCTTGGCCACAATTTCGAAAAGAGCTTTTTTTCCCGATTGACGTTGAATCGCATCAATAATTCCCTTAAATACCGGATTTTCGGCGTGTCGGGCGTTGCAAAAGTTATTATCGGTAGGCAAGGATGGTTATTTCAAGCGCGGGTGAATGAAGTCCCCGGAACGGCCGGATATTTCCCATCTATCAAACCTTTTTCCCCGGAAGAACTTGACCAGTGGGGAAAATCCCTTCAGGAACGGCAGCACTGGTTAAAAAACAAAGGAAGCGAATATCTCTTTATCCCGGTACCCGATAAGAGTTCTATCTATCCTGAATATTTGCCTGAAAATCTTCGTGCTTTTTACAGGCGATCAAGACTGGATCAGCTTATTAAATTCCTGAAAACAAACACCGATATCCCGATTCTTGATGTCAGACCTGCTTTACTTGAGGCAAAAACAAGGTTTCCGGTCTATGCCAAGACAGATTCGCACTGGAATGAATTGGGGGCCTGCATTGTCTCCGGCGAGATTCACAAATATTTCTCAGAGCGTTTCGCGAACGCCAAACGCTTTACGCTTTCCGATTTCAGGATGAAAATGGGCAGGAAACGTTCTGGAGGCAATTTAGCGGTGATGTTGGCGCTGGAGAACTCCCTTTTCAGGGAGGAAAGGATAAAGATATCCCCGAACGTTCCGTTCCGGGCTGTGAAAGCAGAACTGCCGCCTGTCCGTTTTTCAAGCACGGTAGCAGCGGAAGCTTCAGGGAATCAATCCGCTCCGTTTGCCAACATCGTTTTCTTTCATGATTCTTTTGGCCGCCAATTGAAGCCCTTTCTGTCAGAATATTTTTCCAGGATCGTATATATCCGGGATTGGGGATTTCGTTTTAAAACAGAGGTTATCGAAAAGGAACGGCCAATCATTGTCCTGGATGAGATCGCCGAACATTTTTTATACAATCTGAAACTGGCCAATGATCGAATAACTAAAAATGGAATTTAGCTCACCTGTTTTTTTATTTCTTTTTCTACCGATTTTTCTCACGCTCTTCTATTTAACAAGAAAAACAGCACCCAATCTTTTCCTTCTGATTGCCAGCCTCATTTTCTACGCTTGGGGGGAAGGCTACTACATCCTGATGCTGCTGATTTCGATAATCGTCAACCAGGTCTTTGGTTCCCTGATCAATAAAAGTGAAGCGCACACCTTTAAAAAGGCCCTCTTTATTGCGGCTGTTGTTTTCAATTTGGGGTTGCTCTCTTTTTTTAAATACTCCGCCTTCATTTTGCAGAATCTTGCTATTCCAGGCTCTGCGCAAGCGATCCATTCACCACTCGGGATATCATTTTTTACTTTTCAAGCACTTTCATACCTGATCGACGTCTACCGCAAAACCGTTCCAAATGAAGGCGGCCTCTTCCACTTCGCGCTCTATATGGCTTTCTTTCCAAAGCTCGCCACCGGGCCGATCACTCCATATCATGTCCTCGTCAAACAGATATCCGCCCCTAAATTAAGAAAAAACGATCTGAGCTGCGGGATCCAACGCTTTATCATCGGCCTGGGCAAGAAGATACTGATCGCGGACAGTGCTGCAAGAATAGCCAACCAGGTCTTTTCACTGCCAGTTGGACAACAAACCGCCGCCCTGGCATGGTTGGGAATCATCGGCTATTCAATACAGATATACTTTGATTTTTCCGGATATTCCGACATGGCCATAGGTATCGGGCGTATCTGCGGTTTCAGATTGCCGGAAAATTTCAACTACCCTTACTTTGCGAAAAGCATCAAGGAATTCTGGACACGCTGGCATATCTCCTTGGCCCAATGGCTGCGCATCTATCTTTTTCTACCGATCGCCTACGCAATGCTGCGAAAGATCAAAAAGGACCGCCTGCTGCTCATCAAGGCCGAGGATTGGTCATATTATGTCGGAACGTTTTTCACCTTTCTGCTATGCGGTATCTGGCACGGGGCAAACTGGACGTTCATTATTTGGGGGCTTTTCTATGGCGCTTTTTTAATCATCGAGCATGCCGGCCTGGGAAAGTTCATGAAAAAAAGAGCTCCCTTTATCAGGTTGATCTATACCCAGCTGTTGGTTATCATTGCCTGGGTTTTTTTTCGTTCCGATACTCTTTATTATGCCCTCTCTTATTTGAAAGCTATGTTTGGCTTCGGTGGCGGAAACGGAGACCTCATCTATCCGGCCCTTTTCCTTGACACCGAGCTTGTATTTTTTTTAATTATCGGGATCGTTTTTTCTTTCCCGATAATTCCCACCATCAAAAAATGGATTGAAAAGCGGGTCAAGCATTTGCAAAACGGGGGAAATAAGACAACGCGTATTTTTGTGAATTCCTGGCTGATCATCTTGGGCAACCTCTATTTAATCGCGATCCTGCTGATCTCAATTTTATTTATGATCACGGGAACTTATAATCCCTTCATTTATTTCAGGTTTTAGCAATCGTCAATCCCAATGCAGCCGGGGGCATATCCAAGCGCAACATTTCCCAAGCTCCTTTACGTGAAACAGTAAAGAGGGCTAAAGAACACATTTTCCCAACGGGGAAATCAATTTTCTTCGACGCTGCTTCTTTGCTTGCAGCCGTTTTTTCTATCTGCTTCAGCGCCGCCGATCTCAGGCGGCCGGACATTATCCAAAACCATTTTTTCCCCCGATCTGCTGAATAGCTTGTTTTTTTATGTTTGCGGCGAGATGTATTATAATATTGGGGAATAGGAGGCGCGCATGAACAATGAGCGGTTCACTTTAAAAGCTAATCAGGCAATTCAGGACAGCGTCCAACTGGCCTCGGAGCTCGGCAACCAGGAGATCACCCCGCTGCACCTGACCCAAAGCATTCTGGCCGTTCCTGAAAACATGGTCAGCGAAACCATAAAAAAAATCGGTGTTGACATTGCCAAGCTAACTGCCGCCATCAACTTGGAATTGAATTCCCTGCCCAAAGTCCAGGGCGCCGAATCCTATCTGAACAAAGCCATGAAAAAGGTCATGGCCCAGGCCGCTCCCATAGCCGGCCAATTTCGTGACGAATATGTATCGACCGAACACCTGATCCTGGCGATCATGGAGCTTAACGAGGCCGCCGCCAGGATCCTGAACCGTTTCGGGATCAACAAAGATGTATTTTTAAACGCCCTGATGGAAATCCGCGGCACCCAAACCATAACCGATCCCAGTCCGGAAGAGAAGTTCCAGGCCTTGAAGCGTTACGGCCGCGATCTGGTGCAGCTGGCGCAGGAAGGGAAGTTGGATCCTGTCATCGGACGTGATGAGGAGATCCGCCGCGTGATGCAGGTGCTGGTACGCCGCACCAAAAACAATCCGCTTTTAATCGGTGAAGCCGGCGTGGGCAAAACAGCCATTGCCGAAGGATTAGCTTTACGGATTGTTCAGGGTGACGTTCCGGAAATGCTTAAAGATAAAAAAATAATCACTTTGGAAATCGGTTCGCTTCTGGCCGGAGCCAAGTACCGCGGTGAATTCGAAGAGCGGTTGAAAGCCGTGATTAAAGAAGTAACCGAGTCGGATGGGCAAATCATCCTTTTTATCGATGAGCTGCATACCATCATCGGTGCCGGAGCGGCGGAAGGGTCCGTAGACGCTTCCAATATGCTCAAGCCTGCCCTGGCCCGCGGCCAGTTACGGGCGATCGGCGCCACGACCCTGAACGAATACAAAAAATACATTGAAAAGGACCCGGCCCTGGAAAGGCGCTTCCAGCCGGTGTTGATCAAGGAACCCACGGTGGAAGAAACCATTTCCATACTCAGGGGGCTGAAGGAAAGGTACGAAATTCACCACGGCATCAAGATCACCGACGCAGCCCTGATCGCCGCGGCCACCCTGTCCCATCGCTATATTACCGACCGTTTCCTCCCCGACAAAGCCATTGACCTTGTCGACGAATCCTCAGCCAAACTGCGCATCGAAATGGATTCGCTTCCCGAGGAACTGGATGAATTGGAACGCCGGATAACCCAACTGGAAATCGAGCGCCAGGCTTTGAAAAAAGAGGGCAGCCGGGACGCAAAAGAGAAGTTGAAGGTGTTGCTGGACGACCTCGACTCGCTGAAAATCAAACGCGACAAGATACGCGGCCATTGGCAAAAGGAAAAAGACCTGCTGCACCGGCTGCGCGACCTGAAAGAGCAAGCCGACAAGCTTCGTCTCCAGCAGCAGGATGCCGAAAGGCGCAACGATTACGAACTCGCCTCGCAGATTCAGTACGGCAAACTGCCCGAAAACGGCAAGGAGAGCGAGACGGTTCAGAAAAAGCTTTCCCTGCTGCAAAAGGAAAAGAAGATCCTGACCGAGGAGATCACCGAGGAGGATATCGCCGAAGTCGTCTCCAAGTGGACGGGCATTCCGGTCAGCAAGCTGCTGGGCGGCGAGAAACAGAAGCTGCTTGAAATGGAAACCATATTGAAAAAGCGGGTGGTTGGCCAGGATGAAGCCGTGGAAGCGGTTTCGCGCATATTGCGCCGCTCCCGGGCCGGGCTGCAGGACCCGCACCGCCCCCTGGGATCATTTATTTTCCTGGGACCCACCGGCGTAGGCAAGACCGAACTGGCCAAAACGTTGAGCGACTTTATTTTCAACAGCGAAAAGGCCATGGTGCGCGTCGACATGTCCGAATACATGGAAAAGCATTCTGTGGCCAAATTGATCGGCGCCCCGCCCGGGTATGTCGGCTACGATGAGGGCGGCCAACTGACCGAGACGATCAAAAGAAAGCCTTATTCCCTGATCCTGCTCGACGAGATCGAAAAAGCGCACAGCGATGTGTTCAATATCCTGCTGCAGATACTGGAAGACGGCCGGTTGACCGACGGCAAGGGCAAAACCGTCAATTTCACCAACACCATCATCATCATGACCTCCAACCTGGGATCGGAGATCATCCAGGCACATAGAGATTACCAGGAAATGAAGAGCAAATTGAACGAATTGCTTTTCCAATATTTCAAACCGGAATTTTTGAACCGTATCGACGAGATCATCACCTTCAAGTCCCTGACACCCGAAAACATCCAGGAGATCGCCAAACTGCAGATCGAACACCTGCGCCGGCTGCTGGCCGCGCAAAAGATTGAAATGACCATTTCCCAGGCGGCTCTGGCCCGGCTGGCCGAGACCGGCTTTCACTCCTCGCTGGGCGCCAGGCCCTTGCGCCGCGTCATCCAGCAGGAGATCCAGGATAAACTCTCCATCATGATCCTGGAAGGCCGGCTACTACCCAATTCCACCGTGCATATCGAATTTAAAAAAGAGCAATTCGAGTTCAACTGAGGGCGGCCAAAGGTGACGCTGGGCGCCGTTAAATTTTAATTGTTATAAAGTAAACTATTTACAAGAAACAGCCAAACATGATAAAATACGGTTTAGCCAAAGTAACTACAAAAAGGAGGTATGCACTATGGCTGATAAATCATTCAACGCTTTCACAATGGCCCAGCAACAATTCGATAATGTTGCCGAGAAACTGGACCTGGATCAGGCAACCAGAGACCTGTTGAGAACCCCGCTGAGAGAATATCACTTTTCCATCCCGATCAAAATGGACGACGGAACGGTCAAGATATTTCAGGGCTTTCGCGTGCAGCACAACGATTCCCGCGGCCCCTGCAAGGGCGGCATCCGCTTCCACCCCCAGGAGACCATTGATACGGTCAAGGCCCTGGCCACTTGGATGACCTGGAAGTGCGCCGTGGTCGACATTCCGCTCGGCGGCGGTAAGGGCGGGGTAATTTGCGATCCTCATAACCTGTCCATGCGTGAGCAGGAGCAGATCTGCCGCGGCTGGGTCCGGCAAATCTCCCGTAATGTCGGCCCGTTGCAGGATGTCCCGGCTCCTGACGTCATGACCAATGCCCAGCATATGATCTGGATGATGGACGAATATGAAAAACTGACCGGAGCCAAATATCCCGGCTTCATCACCGGCAAGCCGGTCGGCATGGGGGGCTCCCTGGGCCGCACCGAAGCCACCGGATTCGGTGTCGTTTACACCCTGCGCGAAGCGCTGAATGAATTGGGCATAGACATCAAGACCACCAGCGCCTCTTTCCAGGGATTCGGCAATGTTTCGCAATATGCCGTCAAGCTATTCCAGGAATACGGCGGCAAAGCGGTTTGCGTTTCCTGCTGGGACCAGAAAGAAAACAAGTCCTTTTCATTTATAAAAAAAAGCGGCATCGATCTTGAGCAGCTGCTCAGCATCACCGACAAGTTCGGCGGCATCGACAAGGGCAAAGCCAAGGAGCTGGGCTACGAAGTGGCCGACTCCGAGGCCTGGATTAAGCAGGAAGTCGACATTCTGATCCCATCGGCCCTTGAGAACCAGATCAATGCCGAAACCGTCGAAAGAATCTCCGACAAAGTGAAAATAATCGTCGAAGGGGCCAACGGCCCGACAACTCCGGAAGCCGACCAGGTGTTAGAGAAAAGAAACATTTTTGTCATCCCCGATTTCCTGGCCAATGCCGGCGGGGTCACCTGCAGCTACTTTGAACAGGTCCAGTGCAACATGAACTACTTCTGGACCAAGGAAGAGGTCCTGAGCAAGCTGGACAACATCATGACCTCGGCTTTCCACGCGGTGTACGGCTTGGCCGTGAAGAAAAAAGTTTTCATGCGCGACGCTGCCTACATGATCGCCGTTTCCCGCGTCGCCGAAGCATGCAAGCTGAGAGGCTGGGTATAATTAATTGTTAGGTTAAGCAGGGGGTGTCGCAAAAGCACCCCCTGTTTTTTTAGGGGCAAGGGAGGCAATTAAAATGGCGGATCAGCAAAATTCGGTCGACAAATTACTCAACGATATGCGGGAAAGGGCCAAGGAATTGAATTGTCTTTACCAGATCGAAGAACTTCTGACCAAGACCCACTTGCCCCTGGCCGAAATTTTCAAGCAGATCATCCAAACTGTCCCTTCCGGATACCAATTTCCCGATATTTGTCAAGTTAAAATCATATACGATGGCATTGCTTACCAAACTCCAAATTTCCAGTCTTCCATGCGAACCCAAAATATCCCCATCAAAGTGGAAGAAAGTGTCGCCGGCAGTATTGAGGTTTCCTATACTAGAGAGGTCCCGCAAACGGAAAACAGCTACTTCCTCAAGGAAGAACACAAACTGCTCAACACCATCGCCGAACGCATTGGCCGCACCATCCTGCACTTGAAACTGGAAAAGGTTTCCAAGGAATGGCAAACGGCAAAAAAAGACCTCAGTGAAAAAAACAAAAAAGAGTGGATGGTGATCATTGATCTGCTGCGCAACACCGACCAGAATCTGTATTTCCACTTGGGCCGGAAAATGATTTATTATCTCTTTTGGAACGGGGTGAAGGAAGCCAAAGAGCTGCTGAAATCACTGAGCAGAGACCAGGCCGCCAGCCAGACAGAAATGAGCGACGATGTTAACCGGCCAAGTCAAAAGAAATCACATTTGGAAACGCTGGCCCTGGGGGACGAAACTTTTAAAATCGCCGCCAAATATCTCACTGGCCAGGAAATACTGACCCGCTTGCAAAAATGGATCCAGGAGGAAAAGGCCAGTTTTCTGATACGAACCATCAATAATATCGACCTGCCTTTGGCGGAAATCATCAACGTCATTACCCAGTTCCACTATATTACCGGGGGCAATTACGACCTGTCGGAACCCACGGAAAAAGGGCTGCGCGTATCGCTGATTCGCCGTTTTTTTTCGGATCAATTGGAATTCATCACCGTCGCCAAAAACCATATCGAGGTACGTCACTTTTACGATTTGATTCAAAGGATCATTTACCCGCTCAACGGCTATGGACGATTGGGCGGAAAAAGCGCCGGCTTGTTTCTGGCCCAACAAATATTGACCAAACCAGGCGAACATTCAGAGGCTCTGGCCAATCTGAAATTTCCCAAAACCTGGTATATTTCCACCGATACCACCCAACATTTTCTTGATTACAACAATCTGGAAGAGGTGGTGGAACAAAAATACAAGGAGATCGACCAGATACGCCTCGAATATCAAAATGTGATCCAACTTTTAAAGAACTCTCATTTCCCGCCAGAAATTATAAAAGGATTGTCGGTGGCGCTGGATGACCTGGGCGACAAGCCCTTGATCGTACGCAGTTCAAGTCTCCTTGAAGATCGTATGGGTACTGCTTTTTCGGGAAAATATAAAAGCCTTTTCCTGGCCAATAAGGGAAGCAAAAGTGAAAAGCTGGAGGCTTTGACCGACGCCATCGCTGAGGTTTATGCATCTATATTCAGTCCCGATCCGATCGAATACCGCGTGGAAAGGGGTCTCCTGGATTTCCATGAAGAAATGGGCATCATGATCCAGGAAGTAGTGGGAGAAAAGGTTGGCGATTACTTTTTCCCTGCTTATGCCGGGGTCGCCTTCAGCAACAATGAATTCCGCTGGTCGCCGCGGATCAAGAGGGAAGACGGCCTGGCCCGGATCGTCCCCGGCCTGGGCACCCGGGCCGTGGACCGGGTAAGCGACGATTACCCTGTATTGATATCTCCGGGAATTCCCAACCTGCGCGTCAACGTTACCGCCGAAGATACCATGCGATATTCTCCCAAGCGCATAGATGTCATCAACCTGAAAACCTGCACTTTTGAAACCAAGGGAATCCCGGCCCTTTTAAAAGAATGCGGCAGCGAATACCCCATTATAAATAAAATCGTCTCTATTTACGAAGATGACCATATTTATCCCCCTTCAGCCATCAACCTCGATTTCAACAAGCAAAATCTGTTCATTACTTTCGAAGGCCTGATCTCCCGCACCCCGTTTGTCAAACAACTGCAAACCATGCTTACAACATTGCAGGAAAAAATGGGTACCCCGGTGGACATCGAGTTCGCTGCGGATGGAAAAAATCTGTATCTACTGCAATGCCGGCCGCAAAGTTCAACGGCCGGGAACGTGGCCAGCGCCATACCCAGGGATATCGCCCCGGACCGCGTTATTTTTTCGGCAAACCGCTACGTTTCCAACGGCAAATTGCCGGACATCACGCATATTGTTTATGTCGATCCCGACAAGTACAGCCAACTGAAAAAAAACGAAGAGATGATGGAGATCGGGCGGGCAATTGGAAAACTCAACAGTTTGCTTCCCAAGCGGCAGTTCGTTCTGATGGGACCGGGTCGCTGGGGCAGCCGCGGCGATATCAAACTGGGAGTTCCGGTCACCTATTCGGATTTCAACAATACCGCCGCTTTAATTGAAATCGCCCGGAAAAAAGGCAACTACGTGCCTGAATTGTCATTCGGCACCCATTTTTTCCAAGATCTGGTTGAAGCGTCGATACGTTACATCCCATTGTATCCCGATGATCCGGGCATAGAATTCAATGAAAAATTTCTCCTTGATTCACAAAATTATTTGCCCGATATCTTGCCTGAATTTGCCGCCCTTGCCGATACGATCCATGTGATCGACGTTCCCCAGATCACGGGCGGGAAGGTTTTGCGGATATTAATGAACGCTGAACTTGTCGAAGCCCTTGGTTTTCTGGCTACACCGGACTCGGTTTCCGACCTTGCCCAAGACAAAAAGGGGCCTATGGAAGCCGCCAGCGACGATCATTGGCACTGGCGCCTGCGCATGGCCGAAAGAATGGCCGATCTGGTGGATGGTGCTCGTTTTGGCGTCAAGGCCATGTACGTGTTCGGCAGCACCAAGAACGCCACCGCAGGCCCCGGGAGCGACATCGATCTCCTGATCCATTTTCAGGGTTCTGAAAATCAAAAGCAGCAGCTGGTTCTATGGCTGGAAGGCTGGAGCCTGTGTCTTGCCGAAATTAATTTTTCCCGAACCGGATACCATTCCGACGGTTTGCTCGATTACCACCTGTTAACCGATGAAGATATTGCCAAAAAAACCAGCTACGCTGTAAAAATCGGGGCGGTCACCGATGCGGCCCGGCCCTTGACCCTTAAAGCGCAATAAGCGAATAATATCAGAGCAGCCTGCGGATCGCTTGGCTGGGATCCTGGGGATCAAAAAAAACTACTGCCAATTCCGGACCGTCATGGGCCGCTGAAAAGCAGAATGTCCGGCCGCTCCTCTCCTGCCAGGACCCGGTCAAGCGGGCCGATTCGTGCACATGGCCGTGCAGAGTGACCAGGGGCTGACGGGCTTCGATGAAGCGCCTGATGGCAATGCTACCTACATGGACATCCAAAGGGGCGTTGTCGACCTGGCGGCCGTCTAGCGCCGCCCGGTCCAGGCGGGTTTGGTATGGGGGGGAGTGGAAAAGAAAAATGGCCCGGTCCAGCGGGTCGTTGCCAACGAGTTTTTCCAGGTCTTCGAGAATGGTGGGGAATCCTTCTTCTTCCTCGGGAACAGCGATGCTGAACCGACCTTCCTCGGGAGGGATGCAGCCCGGGTCGACGAAACGGGAGACATCGTAGCGCTCCCAGTCCTTCAGGGCGAACGGGGTGGGCGGCACGCAGGAATACCCGTAAACCGCATAAGGACCCCACATGGCCTTGCGGAAATGCAGGTATTCCCAAAGGCCTTCTTTCTCATACAGGCGAAACGCGGCTTCTCCACTGCGGGGATCATCGTTGCCCAGGATCAGGAAAAAGCGCGGATAGTCCGCACCCAGGGCCTGGCGCAGCTCCCGCAGCCTGGGCAGCAGGAATTCATCGAGGAAATCGCCAGGGCTGCAGTTGTTGTTGCCGAACAGCAGAGAGCCCGAAGGTAAAAGGTCGCCGCCCAGGAAAACGGCATCGGGGTGCTCTTCATGGATGAGCGAAAAGAGCTTTAGAAAACGGTCTTCACGGCCATGCAGATCACTGACAAACACAAACGGATGACCGCTCATTTACTCAAAGCGCCGGGAGTACGGGCTTTAAAATCACACCTTGGCTTTTACGGCCATCGATCCTAACCGTAATTGGCTGCGGCAAACAGACATGCTTCAAGAATGTGGTTTCAGCGGTTACGGGCAGCGTTTCCAGCCAGGTCCAATCAATGAACCCATGGGCGCGATCCAGGGGAACCGTAAAATAGCCGATACGCAAAGAGGTCATGTTTTGAAAAAAATGCGATCCTTGCGAGGGATCCACGTTCATATTGGGCAAGCTCGCCTCGACCACAACCTTTACGCCGCTGATCTGGCTCCACTTTACCGGAATACCCAGCCAGGGGTCGGTGCTTCCCCAACGCCCGGGGCCTATCAGCAAGTATGGGGTGCCCGCTTGCTGCAGGCTTGAATTGAATTTTCCGACATCTACAGCGATTTGCGGATTTTTAGCGGCGTCGAACCCATCGGGCTTCACAAACACGATATCGCGAATGGTTTGCGAAATACCGTTCCCTAAAACCCGGTCGCTGAAACAGAAAGCCACTTCTTTCTGCTGGTCGTCCAATTCCACTTTCACAAGTTCATCCTGAACGACCAGAGGTCTGACCTGCAGGATGCTGAACTGACCGGGAAGTGCATTTTGGGCATCAAGAATCGCCGCAAATTCCATCTCGACCGCGCAATTCATGGCTTCACTGCTCAATTTCAGCAGGTCGATCAGTATCTTGGCCAAGGGAAAAACATCATTTTTCAAAATGTGGGCAAAATTGACGATCCTTGGTCCAGAAAAACTGATGCCATCATAAACGGCGTCATTTTCCCGCGAATAAGTTGAGGCCAGAAATTGCAAAACACCATCCGCTTCCGCCTTGTCTAACCCGAGTTTGACCAGATACTGGTCTTCTTCCAAAAAGGCGATCGAAGCCACATGATGCATGGCGATGGCATAAAAATCACGCTGGGAAAAATTGAACATATCCTTGACCGAAGTGAACTGCGGCAGGATGCCGGCGAAAGCCGGTGTGAACCTCAGGGAAACCCCGCCATCGACGACGGTTTTTCCGAGTCCCAGGGCAACATTGACCACACCATCTTCGGGCTTGGCCTGGCCGACCGGATAATAATTATAGGAACGGGCCACCCCGGAAAATTCGGGATAAAAACTTTCCCGGTACAATTTGCCCACTACCGGCTGTATAACCACCGCCATTTTTTCATCTTCAATGCGGTGCGGCGTGCTGTTGATATAGGATTTAGCCTGGCGGAAAAAAGTCGAGGCAAAAACAAACTTAATGGCGTTAATCAGGTTGAGGAAACGGATATCGTCGCCAGCCTGGTCGTTGGGAAGCATTTTTGTGGCATAGATGCCGGCAAAAGGCTGATACAAGGAATCTTCCAGTAAACTTGAAGAACGCACAGCCAGGGGGACTTTGACATTTTTTATGAAATCGCGCAGATCGCCGACTATTTTGCCGGGTAAACTGGCTTTGATGAAAAGGTTGGCCATATGACTATCGGAATGGTCGGCAACCGCAGCAGGCAGCAAATCGTTCTCTTTAATAAAATCATCGAACACATCGGTCCCCAGCACAACGGTACGGGGTATGGAAACAGTCACGCCTGGATATTTCCCCGAATCAAAATATTTCACCAGTATCCGGTCCATGAAAGTTAGGCCGCGGGCTTTGCCGCCAATGGACCCGCTGCCGATCACGCTGAATTGAGAATAGTTTTCATGAAAAAAACGGGAATAGGTGACGATCGAACCGCGGCGGCTGGCGCTGCGGAAATCAGAAATGATCTTTTTTAAATCGCTGCCCAGAACGGCTCCGGGTTGGGGATCCTGAAGCAAATAGTTTTGCACCGCATCGGCCAGGGCAAATTCCGTCCTGGCCCGCAGCCAGCGGTCAAGATCGCCCCGGGCTAGGGCCACAGCCAGAACATCCTCCGGCAGACCGGTAAGCGCCTTGAATAACTGATTGATATCAGCGATTCGCGTCTCATCCGCAGTCCGCGCATCGCTCAACACCAGGTCGCCAAAACCGAATGAAATCGATAAAAAATTACTCAGATCACGCAGCAATGTAAATGAATTCTTTGATATGAACTTTATCCCGGCCTTGGCAGCCATCAATTCCGCTCCCGCATCGCTGGATTGCAACAAAATGGGGAGGTGGGGCTTATCGGCAAGGACTTTTTTCACAAAATGGATCCCGGCTTTTGGATTCACAACCTTGTTCCGGGGAAAACTGGCGTCGGTGATAATTCCCAGCAGGTTGTTTTTAAATTGCTCGAAAACCATTTCCGCTTCTTCGTAGGTCGTGGCCAAATGTACCCTGGGTCGGGCGTTTTGACGCAGAAGTTTTTGAGAAAAAGTCAGGTCTTCTTTAAGTAGATTCTCGGTCAAATTACGCAAAACCGAAAAGATAAGCGGCATATAGGAAGAATAAAAATCAATGGAATCTTCAATAAGCAAAATGTTTTGCACCCCGACAACCTGGGTGTCGTTGGCGGCATTTTTTCGGTCTTCAATGAATTGGATAATGCCCAATAATATATGCCCGTCTCCCTGCCACACAAATATCCGTTCCAGTACAGTACCGTCATCCATTTCCAAAAGGCGTTTCAGTTCCGGGGTATTATAGGCCAGACCGATCACAGGGAGTTCGGGTTCGATCTCTTTTACCTGACGGCCAAATGTAAAAGGATCCATATCGCCAAGCCGCATAACTGCGACAATCAGGTCGAATTTTTCAGTTTTTATCAATTTGAGGGCGTTTTCTCCCCCACTTACCCTGACAAAATGCGGAATATAACCCAAATTCCATTGCTGGTAGGTTTTTGAGAGCAATTCATGCAGTCGGCCATCTTCTTCCATCATGAAATAATCATAAAGACTGGCCACTAATAATAATTTTTTAACTTTATAGGGCATAAGTTTGTTTATATTATCAATTGGAAATTCATTGGAAATTGAAAAATCAGCCGTGCCGCCAAGCCGATCGCAAACAGAATTCGTCAAAATTTCCTCCTTTCAGAATGGATGCGGATCAGCGAGCGACGCAATCCGTGCTCTGTGGAAAGACCGCGGATTCAATTGTCACCATATTTGTTCTGAATGGCCCGGATCACTTCATAAATTGAAAAAAACACGTCAACCAATTCAGGATCGAAATGTTTGCCTTTTTGTTCTTGCAAATATTGTATGACCTTTTCTTCGGGCCAGCAGTCCTTGTAAATTCTTTGCGAAGTCAAGGCGTCGTATACGTCCGCAAGGGCCACAATCCTGGCGAACAAAGGGATTTCACACCCCTTTTTCCCCAGGCCGGGAGCCCGGGTTTCGCAAAAAATATCATCAACCTTTCCCGGATAACCGCTGCCATCCCATTTTTCATGATGATTCAAAGCGATTTCGGACGCCATGTCATCCCAGTCCGAAGTGGAATTTTTAAAAAGCCTGGCGCCCAGAATGGCGTGCCGCTGTATTTGAAAATACTCTTCGTTGCTCAACGGACCGTTTTTTTTCAACAATGTATCAGAAATCGCCACCTTACCGACGTCATGCAGCATGGCGGCGATACGCAAAACATCCCTGATTTTTTTTATTTCGACCTCGTTCACATTATGGTTAAACGCCCACTTGGAATAGATTTCGATCGAATACGCTCCGAC
>SPCN01000463.1 GCA_004525465.1 Chrysiogenales bacterium
CCGCCGATCATGACGGTCTCGGCGATCACTGCCGTCCATATGGTCAGCGTTTTAAAGGAGCGGCTGAAAAGTCGGGCGGTGGAAACCGGGACGATCAGGATGGCGCTGACCAGTATGACGCCCATGACGCGGATGCCCAGCACCAGGGCGCAGGCCAGCATGACGTAGATCAGCAATTGGTAGAAATCGGGGTTGAAGCCGGCCATGTAGGCCATTTCCCTGTCCAGGGCCAGCAGGGTCAATTTGCGCTTGTGACGGATGATAAAAGCCATGATCAGGATGGCCAGGATTACGATCAGGGCCAGGTCCTGGCGGCGTATGGCCAGGATGTTGCCGAAAAGATAGCCTAGCAGTTCAGGTTGGTAGCCCTTGCGCAAGCTGATCAGCACGATGCCCAGGGCCATGCCGCTGGTGAAAAGGATGCCGATGATGGCGTCACTGGAAAGACTGCTTTTCTTTTCGAGCCAGTAGATCAGGCAAGCCAGAAGCATGCTGAAGATCAGGGCTGAAATCAACGGGCTGAAACGGGTCAGCAGTCCGATGGCAGCTCCGGCCAGGGCGGCATGGGCCACGCCGTCGCTGAAAAAGGCCATTTTACGCAAAGTGACAAAGATACCAAGATAGGCCAGCAGCATGCCCAGGACCAGGCAGGCGATCAGGGCTCGTTGCATGAAAGGCAGTTGCAGCAGTTCAACCATGGTCGTGATTTTTCAGATCGGCGCTGTCGCCATACAGTTCATGCAAAACTTCCCTGGTCAGGGCCTTGCGCGTCTCGCCATGGGAGATCAGGTCGCGATTCAGGCAGATGATGCGGTCGGTGAATTTGTAGACCATGCTGATCTCGTGGGACACCATCATGACCGTTACCCCATGCTCGCGGTTCAAGCGCTGGATGGTAGAATAGAAGTCGCTCAAGCCCTCGATATCAATGCCGCTGGTCGCCTCGTCGAGAAAGAGGATCCGGGGCCGATGCACGAGGGCGTGGGCCAGCAGGACCCGCTGCAGTTGCCCTCCGGAAAGTTCGCCGATCAGTTTGCCCTTGAAATCCTTCATGCCCACTTCGTCGAGAACGCCGCCAAGTGGCAGCTTTTCCGGCGTCCGGCATGTAAGGTTGATGAATTCTTCGACGGTCAGGGGGAAGGTGCTGTCAAAGGCGAATCGTTGAGGCACATAGCCCACCTGCGGCAGTACCTGGCGCACCGGCTTGGAAAAAAGCCTGATCTCTCCCTGGAATGGGACCAGGCCGAGGATGGCTTTAAGCAGGGTGGTTTTTCCCGAGCCGTTGGGTCCGATCACGGCGATGATCGCATCTTTTTCAATGGTGAAACTGACGCCTTCAAGGGCCGTGCAGCCGGCAAAGCGCACGGTTAGATCTTTTACTTCCAGTACAGGTGGCATGGCATTGTTCAGCGGCCCAGGGCGTCGAGTATGGCCTGGGCGTTGCGGCGCAGCATGCGGGCATAGGAATCGTTGGCCACTGTCCCACCGAGCGGATCCAGGACGATCAATTCCAGTCCAAGATCTTCCAGCATGGGTTCCAGGCTGGAAATCGAAAGCTGTGGTTCGGAAAAAACGGTTTTGATGCCGAAGCGCTTGACCTGGGAATACAATTTTTGTATGTCGCGGGGACGCGGCTCCCGGCCTGGTGAGGTCTGAAAAACGGCGACTATCTCCAGTCCGTAGGCGGCGGTAAAATAGCTCCAGGCGTCATGGAAGACGATCATCCTGTTGTTTTTAAGGCCGGATAAATCCTTTTTTATCTCCTGGTGCAAAGTGGCCAGCTGCTTGCTGTACTCCGCCAAATTTGCTTTATAGGTGGTGGCCCGGGCCGGGTCGGCTTCGGCCAGCACTGAGGCAATTTTTTTGGCGATGACTGCTCCGTTAGCCGCGTTTAGCCAATAATGGGGATCGAATTCCGCGGGCAAGGATACCGTGGCCGGTCCGTGGTCGTGTCCCTTTTCCGCGGTTGGTCTTAGGGTGACGTACTTATGCAGGGAAATGACAGCCGCTTGCGGCAGGCTGTCGGCTATGTTGTCGATCCAGTCATCCATGCCACCGATCTTGAAAATGAATTGTGCGTCCTGCAGTTCCCTTACCTGGCCGGGGGTCAGGTCGAA
>SPCN01000322.1 GCA_004525465.1 Chrysiogenales bacterium
GTGCGCGACAGCCAGGGCAAAGTCACCCATCCGCCCTATCCCAAAGAGTGGTACCAGCGCATCGTCACGGAAACCGGCGACCGCTTCCGCGTGCCGGAACCGGAAAAGAAAGAATAGAAACAACATAAAGGGCAATAAGGGGGTAACCGCGAGGGGCGCCCCTACACAAAAAGAATTTATGCACCCCTCGCTATTTTTGTCACGTTTTTCAGCATTGACAATCATCTTTCCGGAACATATAATTTTTATTGTTAAGGGATTGCGAGCAACACAATAAGGGAGAGTATATGAAATCGATAAATAAGACATTAATCAAAATTTTTGGGATAATTTTTATGTATTGGTCCATCAGTGGGTTGATTTCCTTGGTTGCCATGTTGCCTCAATACAAACAAGTTACCGGCGGCAGCAAGCTTGCATTGCCTATGGTTATTGCAAATACAATGGCCGTTCTGATCTGCGCGATTATCGGTTTTATAATGCTGATTAAAACCGAATGGCTTATGCGTCTTCTTCAAATCAAAGAAGAAAATGCAAATATTGATGACAAAAATATATTCCCGGTTGGCTGTAAATTAATCGGCATCTACATTTTTGTCTCAGAAATCGGTGCTTTCTTCACGGCCATTATCATGATCCTTGAAACTGTTCGAAATAAACAAAGATCGTTCTTTCCTGGAGATATACAACGATTTGCTCCAAAAGAGACACCACTCATCAATGCTATCTCAATATTGATCCCACTTATCCTTTCCTTTATGCTGATTTTCCGTACAAAAAGTCTGATAAAATTTGTGAAGAAGTTCGAAAAATAGAATTGGATTCTTTTTTAACATAGATGAAACATGATCCCGAAAAATACCACCGCCAATCGCTGCGACTGAAAACTCGCGATTATTCCCGGGATGGTTATTATTTTGTGACGATATGCGCTCGCAACCGGGAAAATATTTTCGCTGATTTTTGTGTAGGGGTAGGGCTTGCCCCTACCCCTGATCTCGTCCATGCCCCCGATTATTCCATTTATGATCAAGGGCACCCGCAAGGGGCGCCCCTACGAAAAGAAAATACACCTACCCTGGTCCTAACCGCGGCCGGACGAATAATAGAAAAGAATTGGCGGAAAATTGCCGAAAAAAACATTCATACCGATGCCTTCATCATTATGCCGAATCATATCCATGGAATCATTATTATCAAATCACATGCTCTTGGTGTAGGGGCGGGGCTCGCCCCCGCCCCGGATTCTCCAGATCTCGATAATGGGCAACCGCAAGGCAGCACAAACCATCCGCCGACTTCGGCGGATACGGTTTGTCTGCCACCACAAGGTGGGTTGCCCCTACGCAACGACAATGCCCCCGCCCCAAACCTAGGATCAATCATTGGCGCGTTCAAATCTCGATGCGCGCATGAATATCTCAAATTCATCGACGAAAAAGATATAAATGAATCCGCGAAAATATGGCAGCGAAATTATTATGAACATGTGATCCGAGATCGAAAGGAGCTTGCAGCAATCAGAAACTATATCAAATCGAATCCAGCCAATTGGGCTAAAGATGAAGAAAACCCCATTAATATTTGAATTTCGACTATTATTCTTTAATGTAGGGGTAGGGCTTGCCCCTACCTCATTTTCAGGAACATGGATTTATTGTTTTCAAATAAAAAGGGCGACCCATCGGATCGCCCCTATCCAAATCAACCTTAGTTTATCCTACAGCAACCCGCGTTTTTTCAACAGCGGCTCGATCCTGGGCTCGCGGCCGCGGAAACGCTTGTACAGTGTCATGGCGTCCTCGGTGCCCAGTTTGGCCAGGATGTTCTTGCGGAAGGAGGCGGCGGTCTTCCTGTCGAACAGCGATGTCTCCTTGAAGGCTTCGAAGGCGTCGGTGTCGAGCTGTTCGGACCAGATGTAGCTGTAATAGCCGGCCTCATAACCGCCATGAATGTGGGTGAAATAGGTCGAGCTCCAGCGGGGCAGGATCTCCGGGATCAGATTGATGCCGTCCATCACCTTTCGTTCGAAGCGGGTGACGTTGACGTTCAGGGCGCTCTCCAGCGAATGCCAGGCCATGTCCAGGAAGCAGGACGCCAGCATCTCTACCGTCTCGAAGCCCTGGTTGAACAGGCTGCTCTTTTTCAGCTTCTCGACCAGAGCAACCGGGATGACCTCACCCGTCTGGTAGTGCTTCGCATAGAGCTTCAGCATTTCGGGCTCGAGCACCCAGTGCTCCATAATCTGCGAGGGGAGTTCCACCGAGTCCTGAGGCGCGAAGTTGGAGTGGTAGCGACTGTCGGTGAACAGCGTGTTCAGGGCGTGGCCAAACTCGTGGAAAGAGGTCTGGACCTCATCAATGCTCAGTAGCGAGGGCGTCCCGGCCATCGGCTTGGTGAAGTTGCCGACCAAGGTGGCGAAAGGAACAACGCGCTTGCCGTTCTTGTAAAATGTTCCCCGGAAGCCGCCCGACCAGGCACCGCCCTGCTTGTTGTCGCGGGGGAAGAAGTCCATGTACAGGATGCCCAGCAGGGTGCCGTCGCCTTCCCGGACCTCGGCTACCTTGACATCGGGGTTGTAAACCGGGATGTCCTTGCGCTCGACAAACTTCAACCCCCAGAGCTTCTCGGCCAGGGTGAACATGCCCTGCTGGACATTCTCAAGCTTGAAGTAGGGGCGCAGGACGGAGTCGTCAAGGTCGTACTTGGCCTTGCGCAGCTTCTCGGCATAGTACCACCAGTCCCATGAGGCGAGTTTGAAACCGCCCTTTTCCTCGTCAATCAGATTCTGCATCTCGACTGCCTCGCCCCGGGCCCGCTTCAGGGCCGGCTGCCACAGGCGCAACAGGAACTCGCTGACCGTGGCCGGCGTTTTGGCCATGCGTGGCTCAAGATAGAAGTCGGCGGGAGTCTTGTAGCCCAGCAGGCGATAGCGCTCCTCGCGCAGCACCATCATCTTCTGCAGGATGGCCTTGTTGTCCTTGTCATTATCGCGGTCGCCGCGCATAAAGAAGCAGGCGTAGAGGGCCTTGCGCAGGTTGCGCTTCGGCGA
>SPCN01000415.1 GCA_004525465.1 Chrysiogenales bacterium
ATCTCATCGCCCGGGTCGGCCACGGCGTTGAAAGCGAATGAAATGGCCTCGCTGCCGCCGGTGGCGATGACGATGTTCTTGTTTTCCAGCTTGATCTTGAAGTAATCGAAATAGTGAACCATGGCCTCTTTCAAGGCCTCCAGGCCGTCGGAGGGTCCGTAGGAAAGCACTTTTTCCTTGAATTCGATGATCTTCTTAAAGAAAACGTCCGGGGTCTGGATGTCAGGTTGGCCGATATTCAGGTGATAAACAGTGGTCCCCCTTTTCTTGGCCGCGTTGGCCAGGCCGGAGAGTTTGCGGATCGGGGATTCCTGGATGCTGTGGGCGCGAGCGGATATCTTCATGGTTCCTCCTGAAGCGTTAAGAGGGAAATTATAATATGATTCACCGGCCCGGTCAACTTCTTGCCAAGCGCGCTTGGCGATGGTATGGTTAAGCGGGGGGACTTCCCATGAAGCCTTGGATTTTGGAACGCCAGCTTGACGAATTGAAAGAGGAATTGCTCGGCGCCGGCTTCCGCGCTTTTACCGCCCGCCAGGTGTTCCAATGGGTATATCATAAAAACATGCAGGATACTGCCGCCTGGAGCAACATCGGCAAAGCGGACCGCGAAAGGATCGCGGAGCTTTATGAATGCGAATGCCGGCCCGTGCTGGAAAGCCGCGGCGACGACCAGGGCACACGAAAATTTCTCATCGGCCTGGCCGACGGCTTGCAGATCGAAGCCGTACTTATCCGCGAAAAAGACCATTATACTTTCTGCCTGTCGACCCAGGTGGGCTGCGCCCTGGATTGCGCTTTCTGTGCTACCGGCAGCATGGGTTTCCGCCGCAACCTGAGCAGCGGAGAAATACTCAGCCAGGTGCTGACTTTGAAAAAAGAATTGGGCGACTACAGCGGCAAGCTGAATCTTGTTTTCATGGGCATGGGCGAACCGCTGCTCAACTACGAAAACCTGGCCCGGGTTTTGCGGACCATCAGCGAGCCGGATGGGCTGAGCATTTCGCCCCGGCATGTCACCGTGTCCACGGCCGGCATCCTGGAAAACCTGAAAAAACTGGAAAAAGATTTCCCCCAGGTCAGGATCGCCTTTTCGTTGAACGCCCCGGATGCGATTCTGCGCGCCGAGTTGATGCCGGTAGCGAACCGCGAGAACCTGGGTGACCTGCTGGCCCATTTCCGTGGGCACAAACGCAGCCGGCGCCTCACTTGCGAATACGTGCTGCTGGGAGGCGTCAACGATTCCCCGGCCCAGGCCCGGCAGCTGGTGCGGCTGCTGCACGGCATCCCGGTCAAGCTAAACCTCATCCCCTACAACGAAAATCCGGCCCAGCCCTTCCGGCGCCCCGATGAAGCGGCGGTGGAAAAATTCCGCGCCGTGCTGGTCAGGCACGGCCTGACCGTTATCACGCGCTGGTCCAAGGGGCAGGATATCCGCTCGGCCTGCGGCCAATTGGCCGTTTCTACCGCGAATTCTTGATTTTATCTTTATAAAGGAATATAATATGTTCTTTGGGGGATCATGAAATCAAAGCTTGGAAAACTTAAGGGTACCTGTATCGGCATCGCCGGCTGCGGCGGGCTTGGCTCCAACTGCGCCATGGCCCTGGCCCGCGCCGGGGTCGGTACCCTGGTCATTGCCGATTTCGATACCGTTTCTTTGGAAAACCTCAACCGTCAATACTATTTCCTGGACCAGGTGGGGCAGAAGAAAGTTGCGGCTTTGCAGGAAAATATCAGGAAGGTCAATCCCGCCATAGATGTACAGATCCATGATGTGCGCCTGGGGCCCGATGAGGTGGTGAATATATTTAAAAATTGCCGGTTGATCATCGAAGCCTTTGACCGGGCCGATATGAAGTTGATGATCATTGAAACCATCACTGAACGTTTTCCTGATAAATTCATCATCGCCGCTTCAGGGCTGGCCGGGTACGGGGAGAACAATGCCCTGCGCACCCGGCGCCTGGGCAACCTGTTCATCTGCGGCGACGAGACCAGCGAGGTTTCCGAAACATTGCCGCCCCTGGCGCCGCGCGTTGGCGTGGTGGCTGCCCTGCAGGCCAACCAGGCCCTGGAGATCATCATGGACAATCTGGAGCCAAGCGTTGGCGATGATGTTTGGGATGAATGAATAAGGGGAAATCCATGAAAATCAATCTGAACAATAAAGAGGTCAGCATGGCCGGCGAATCGTTCAGCGTCCGCGAATTGCTGAACCTGATGCATTTCACTTTTCCGATGATCGTGGTCAAGATCAACAGCCGCCTGGTCAAAAAAGAGGATTACGAACGGGTGTTCATCGGCGACGGCGACAACGTCGAAGCCATCCACTTGATCTCAGGGGGCTGA
>SPCN01000375.1 GCA_004525465.1 Chrysiogenales bacterium
CCCAAGGTTCAAGAGCGAGGCCATGTGGAAACGTTCGTTATAGGCCGCTGTACCATCAACCAGGAAAAACACTTCATAGTCTTTTTGAAAAGCGGAACGGGCAGTCGATTCGCAGCAGACATTGGCCATGACACCGCCGATTACCAACTGCTTGACATTCCGTTTCTTTAGCATTTCATGCAAAGAGGAATCCATAAACGCGTCATATCTGGATTTATTAATGACGATCTGGTTTTCGTGATGGAGGTCCGGGATGATCACGCTCAAAGGATCACTTTCCCTGATAAGTTCCTTCCACCACGCGGCCAGCAATCCCGCATCCTGAGTAGTATTCAAGTGGCGGGTGAATATGACCGGCAGCTTCATCCTGACGTATTCCTCGTAAAGCCGGCTGATATTGGCAACGATGGCCGGAGCACTGGGGATAAACGCGTGTGAGGAGCTGTCAAAAAAATATTTTTGCATATCCAGAATGAGCAAAGCGGATTGCTTTGGCTTGAAAGAAAGATTGCGTTGCGGGATAAGCATTTTCGCGGAACGCAGCATTGTCTTCGCTTTCGGCGCCATGTTTGTCATGGTGAAATACAGTTCTTTTTTCTTGGCTTTCAGACCGCTGCGATTTCTTTGCGAATTTGAAGCTTCAGCCGCGGCTTTCATAGAGCCAACCCTTCATGCAAAATAAATATTTTAAATTGCTCAAGGGCCCGAGCGCGGTGGGAGACGCGGTTCTTTTCTTCCAGGGTCAGCTCGGCGAAAGTTTTGCCCAGGGGCTGATAAAAAAACAGCGGGTCGTAGCCGAAACCACCCTCTCCCCTCTTGGCAAAGAGAATTTCTCCTTCAACCTGTCCGCTGAAAGTGGCGAGCGCTGAACCGTTGCGGGAAATGCATAGGGCGGAAACGAATCGGGCCCGGCGCTCGATGATGCCCTGCATTTCAGCAAGCAGCTTTTGGATGCGCGCGTCGTCATTGGCGCCTTCCCCGGCATAACGGGCGGAAAGCACCCCGGGGCGCTCGCCCAGAGCCATGACCTCCAGTCCCGAATCGTCCCCCAAAGTGTCCAAACCGGTGCGTAGACTGTAATAGTCGGCTTTCAAGCGGGCGTTTTCGGCAAATGTGGCCCCGGTCTCGCTGACATCAGCATTTACATTCACATCGGCAAGGCAAAGCAAGCGGATATCTGCCAGGCCTTGCTGGAGGTAATTCTCTATTTCACGTTTTTTGCCCTGGTTGCAGGTGGCCAGCAGCAGGGTGGTCATAGGTTCTCGGAAAGGACTTCCTTAACCCCCTTGATGAGCATTATCTTTTCGATGAAATCGCGGTTTTTATTTTCAGAAGTACTTAAAATGATCTCAAATTCATAACCGCCTTCCTTGCGATTCAAGCGGGCACTTGAATAACGAATGTTCAGTTCGGTCAGCACCTGGCGGACATCGACCAGCAGGGACGCTTTTTCTTCGGTGCTGATAAGGTAGATGTAATTTTGCTTTTGCTTTTCCATGTAGGCCTGCAGAAATTTGAAAACGGTCAGCACCAGGACCACAAAAATCGTGACCAGGAAGGCCACCAGGTAATACCCGCTGCCCACGGCGATGCCGATGGCGGCCACGGTCCAGATGGTGGCCGCGGTGGTCAGGCCGTGAACAGCGAAACGGGCCTGGATGATGGCCCCGGCCCCCAGGAAACCAATGCCGGAAACTATCTGCGCCGTCAAACGGGCGGGATCGGCGGTCTTGCTCAAAGCGGCGATCTTAAAGGAGAGAATGGTGATCAGCGTACTGCCGATGGCGATCAGGATGTTGGTGCGCAGACCGGCTTCCTTGTGCGACAGTTCCCTTTCCAAACCGATGATCCCACCCAGCATGGCCGCCAGCAGGATCTTCAATATAAAATCTATTTCCATGGCTTCACCTCAACCAAAAAGCGACTAAAAAAACAATCAGCAAAAATAAGGTGTAGAGTGCAAAGTAGGGATTTTTCAGCATTTTTTCAGGTTCCTCCGCCGCATCGCGATCCTGGACGGATTTGTAAATGAAAAAAGCCAGGTAGAAAACAATGAAAGGCAGGACGAACAAAAATGTTTTCAAGTTCAACTGCAGTGAGAAAATGATGAACAGGGCCAGAAAAATCAGGGCGTTGGCGACCATGAAGGACACCAAGCCGCGGATGCTGTAACGGCTGAGCGACATGCGGTAAGCCGACGATTCCTCGGCGGTCAGGAATTTTTTTTCGGCAACCCTTTTGCCGACCATCAGGAAATTGCCGAAAGCCCACCACGCCGCCAGCAGGCTTAACGGTGGGAAACCGGCTGCCAGCACATACCAGCCTATCAGGAAACGGATCGGATTGTTCGCCGATTCCAGAGTGGAATCGAGATAAGGGATATCTTTGCAGCGCAGCGGCGGCACATTGTATAGAATTCCAGCCAGCAGCAGGGCGGCCAGCGAGAAAACGAAAGGCAAGCTGAATAAGAAATAGGCAAACCCCAAGGCGCCCGCCGTAAGCAAGGCCCAGCAAGTGAGCAGCAAGGGAACACTGATCTCGTTGCCGACCAACGGGCGGTGTTTCTTCCCCGGGTGATAGGCGTCAAACGGCGC
>SPCN01000199.1 GCA_004525465.1 Chrysiogenales bacterium
CGAAATGTCCATCCACGAACCCGACGCCCAGAACGGTATCGGCGAGATCATCGTGAAAGGCCCCATCGTCATGTCCGGGTATTACAAGAACCCCGACGCCTCGGCCGAGATCTTTTTGCCGGGAGGCTGGCTGAAGACGGGTGACCTGGGATTTTTCGACGCCGAGGGTTACCTGTTCATCAAGGGCCGCTGCAAAAACGTCATCATCGGCCCATCCGGGGAAAATATCTATCCCGAGGCCATCGAGCAAAAGATCCTGCAGGAGCCTTATTTCCAGGAGGCCGTGGTCTTTGAGGAAAGCGGCCGGCTGCTGGTCAAGGCCTACCTGGACTACGACGTCCTGGACCGCGAATTCGAGCGCAGCAAGCTCAACGATGCCGAAGCCGGCAAACTGACCGAGGACATCCTGGAGCTGGCGCGGCAGCGCATCAACATGCAATTGCCGGCTTTTTCGCAGATCAACAAGATTCTCGAACACCCTGAACCGTTCGAAAAGACCCCGACCAACAAGGTCAAGCGCTACCTGTATATCACCAGCGGCAAATAAGGAATCGAACGGGCAGCACATGTCACTGGCAAAAACCTTCTACCTGCTGAAAAATGCTGAATTACGGACCGGAGAACTGTACGCCCTGATCGGACTGAGCTTCGCCATCGCCCAGCCGGCGCTGTCGGAATTGTTCAACGACCTGGCCGAAGAGGAAAAGCTGCACGCCAGGCGGATCGAATTGATGCAGAGCGTGTTCCTGCAAAGCGAGGATGCTTTCCTGGAAAATCCAGAAGCCGAAAGAATGATCGGGGAATTTCTGGAGAACCTGGACATGATCAGGAACTTTTTCAACCAGCATTATGCGCAAATGAAGCCCAAAGATCTGATCAACCTGGCCCTGGACCTGGAACGCAGCCTGGTCGAAAAACATCACACTTTTTTTTTGCAGGTCAACGATCCGCAGAGCAAAAAATTTTTCGAAAGCCTGAACCTTGGCGATGAGTCCCATATCCGCAAGCTGGAGAACTTCAAGCCCGGCTGAGACCCTATTCCAGGCGGACGATCTTTTCCTTGCTTTGCAGCCGGGAGAGGAGCTGCGTCACCGTGGCTTTTTCCAGGGGATGGACCAGCTTGGGGGCGATCTCGAACAGCGGCACCAGGACGAAGCCGCGCTCACACAGCCGCGGGTGCGGGACGATCAGTTCCGGTGCGGACAGGACCAGGTCCCCGGCCAGCAGGATGTCGATGTCGATCGCCCGGTCCCGGTTGTGGGAATTCTCCAGGTCGCGCCCCTGCGTCGCCTCATGAGCCTTGCATTTTTTCAGCAGGTCCGCTGGTGCCAGCTGCGATTCCAGAGCCATGACCATGTTCAGAAACAGCCCGGACCCGGGCATGGCCAGAGGCGTGGTTTCATAGACAGCCGATCTTTTCAGCACCCGGCCGCAGCCCTGCAAAAATTCCACGGCTTTTTCGATGTGGCCGCCACGGTCGCCCTGGTTCGACCCCAAGCCCAAATGGTACAGGATCGTTCCGCGCCGCGGTTGGACCGCGCCGCCGCGCCGGTAACCGATAGGCAAGCAACCGGACTTTGTTTTTTTTTCAGACATGTTTTCTCGTCGCTGTACATCATAGGCAAAACACCGGCAAAAAACAAGAAGCGGCCAAGGACGGAGGCCATGGTTGAACAAAAACAGCCGCCGCACGTATAACCATTCTTCGGAATAAAATTGAAAACCAAAACCGTATCAACACAACGCCGCAGGTTTTCCTATCCAACCCATCAATATAAAATAAATTCCAAATCCATTCAAATCAAAGGAGGCAAGATGAAAAAACAAATTATCCTCTGCGCAACCATTCTATTGGCGGCGGCGCTGCTGGCGGCGGCCGCTCCCGCCAAGAAGGAAGCGGACAAGAAGGCCGATCCGTTCTCCGGGCTGAAATTCCGTTCCATCGGCCCGGCTTACACTTCGGGGCGCATCGCCGATTTCGCCGTCAACCCCGCCAACCCCAAGCAATACTTCGTGGCCGTGGCCAGCGGCCACATCTGGAAAACCGACAATGCCGGCATTACCTGGAATCCGGTTTTCGACAATTACGGCGCCTATGCCATGGGCTGCCTGGCCATGGACCCCACCAACCCCAATGTGGTCTGGGCCGGCACGGGCGAAAACAACCACCAACGCGCCCTGGGATACGGCGACGGCGTTTACAAAACAGTGGACGGCGGCAAGAGCTGGAAGAACATGGGCCTGAAGGATTCTCGCCAGATCGGCATGATCCTGATCAACCCCAAAACCCCTGATACCGTCTATGTCGCCGCTGAAGGGTCAGCCTGGGGCCCGGGCGGAGACCGCGGTCTGTACAAGACCGTTGACGGCGGCCTGAACTGGAAAAAAGTGCTGGACATCAGCGAGAACACCGGCATCAATTGCCTGGTCATGGATCCGCGCGATCCCGACCTGATTATTGCCTCATCGGAACAGCGCCGGCGCCACGTCTTCACCAAGATCGGCGGCGGTCCGGAGTCGGCCATTCACAAGACAGTCGACGGCGGAGCCACCTGGCACAAGGTAACATCAGGACTGCCTGCGGTCGATATGGGCGGCATCGGCCTGGCCATTTCGCCGGTCAATCCCGATGTGGTCTACGCCATCATCGAAGCGGCCGGGGATGAGGGTGGTTTTTTCCGTTCCAATGACCGCGGCGAATCGTGGAGCAAGATGGGCCCGCATACCGCCCAGGGGCAATATTACAATGAAATATACTGCGACCCCGGCGATGTGAACAAGGTCTATTCGGTGGAGACCGTTTCCCGGGTGACGAGCGATGGCGGCAAGACCTGGACGCGCCTGGGCTTAAAACGCCGGCACGTGGATGACCACGCCCTGTGGATAGATCCTCGCGATACCGCCCATTTTATGATCGGCGGCGACGGCGGCATATATGAAACCTATGACAACGGCGAAAACTGGCTGTTCAAAAGCAATCTGCCGGTGACCCAGTTCTACCGCGTGGCCGTGGACGAATCCCTGCCATTCTATAATATTTACGGCGGCACCCAGGACAACAACAGCATGGGCGGCCCCTCACGCAACACAAGTTCCGATGGCGTCACTTCCGACGAGTGGTTCGTCACCTGCGGCGGCGACGGCTTTTTTTCTCAGATCGACCCCCAGGATCCCAACATCGTTTACGCCGAGTGGCAGTACGGCAATATCGTCCGCTATGATCGCAAAAGCGGCGAAAATTTTGTCATCAAACCCCAGCCTGGCAAGGACGAAAAAACCTACCGCTGGAACTGGAACACACCGCTGCTGCTCAGTCCCCACTCCCATACCCGCCTTTACTGCGCCGCCAACAAGGTTTTCCGCAGTGACGACCGCGGCGATTCCTGGCAAGTGATCAGCGATGACCTGACCGCCCAGATCGACCGCAATACCTGGCCGGTTATGGGCAAATACTGGAGCGCCGATGCTGTTGCCAAGGACGTATCCACTTCGCTCTACGGCACCATTGTTTCCCTGGATGAATCCCCGCTCAAAGAAAACCTTATTTATGCCGGAAGCGACGACGGTCAGATCCAGGTTAGCGAAAATGCCGGCAAACAGTGGCGCAAGACCGACAAGTTCCCCGGCGTGCCCGCCCATACCTATGTCAGCGACATTCTCCCTTCCCGCTTCGATGAGAACGTCGTCTACGCCTCTTTCGACAACATCCTGCGTGACGATTTCAAACCGTATCTCCTGAAAAGTGTCGACAAGGGGAGAACCTGGACCTCGATCGCCGCCAACCTGCCGGCCAACGGCACTGTGCATACCATCGCCCAGGACCATGTCAACCCCGAACTGCTGTTCGTCGGCACCGAATTCGCTGTTTTCTTCACTGCCAACGGCGGCAAGGAATGGATCCAGCTTAAGGCCGGCATTCCGACCGTCGCCGTCAAGGACATCGCCATTCAGCGCCGCGAAAACGACTTGGTGCTGGCCACCTTCGGCCGCGGTTTCTACGTCCTGGACGATTACACCCCGCTGCGCTTTTTCCAAAGCGAAATTCAGAAAAAAGAGCTGCACCTGTTCCCGGTCAAGGACACCCTGATGTACGTTCAGACCTCGATGAAGTACGGTCAGGGCGCCACCTATTTCACCGCCCCCAATCCCGACTATGGCGCCACTTTCACTTATTATCTGCAGGAAGCTTTCCAGACCAAAAAACAGATGCGGCAAAAAAAAGACAAGGAATTGTTCGAAAAAAGCAAGCCCATACCCAACCCCAGCTGGGAGGAGCTCCGCCTGGAAGATATGGAGACCGCACCCTACCTGTTGTTCACCATCAGCGATGCCCAAGGAAACGTGGTTCGCGAACTGCGCGCCAAACCTGACAAGGGCATCAACCGCCTGGCCTGGGACCTGAGCTATCCCTCGCCGTTCCCAACCAAGTTCGAAAACAAATTCAATCCCCTGGCCAAGGATGATAGCGGCCTGATGGTCATGCCCGGCAAGTACAAAGTGACCGTGGCCAAAGTTATCGACAATGTGGTCACTCCGCTGGGTGAAAGCCAGGAATTTGCGGCCGGAATCTTGGCAAATGCGACCCTGGCGGCCCCGGACCGGCCAGCCCTGGTGCGCTTCCAGGCCCAGGTAGCCGAACTGACACGGGTGGTGCAG
>SPCN01000271.1 GCA_004525465.1 Chrysiogenales bacterium
GTGCGCAAGGTCGTCGCCCACCTGGGAGAAGACCGGCCGCTCTACCCCGACCACAACGCCATGATGGAAACGGTCAAGAATCGCGACATCCTGCACGCGGTCGAAAGCGCCATCGGCGAGTTGAAGACGTATTAGAAATAGGTTCGGTAGGGACAGGCGTGTCCCCCATGTGGGGAGCGCGACCTGTCCCTACATATTCCCCATGTGGGGATCGCCACCTGTCCTGTAACCCCGAGGCGATACAACCAAGCATAGGCCGCAGTGATTGACATTTGCGCCGGGCCTCCTTTACAATAAGGTCTGGAAACAGTTAAAATAGTTATTGGCAAAGACTGTCCGTTCGTTCCCAATGTATTAACGGGATATGGGGCGGGAATAAAATTCAGGAGGGATACGAACATTATGAGCGAACAGCGGGTCGTGGTGACCGGAATGGGAGCGGTAACCCCGGTTGGCATCGGTGTGGAAACGTTCTGGCAGGGATTGCAAGCCGGGAAAAGCGGGATCGCCAGGGTCACTCATTTCGACCCGACCGGTTTCCGCTCGCAGCTGGCGGCCGAAGTGAAGGATTTTGATCCCCAGGAATGGATCGACAAAAAATCTATCGAGCGCATGGACCGCTTTACTCAATTCGCGGTGGCCGCCGCGGCCATGGCCATGAAGGATGCCGGTTTGGACAACTATGGTTTTGACAAATGCCGGGCCGGAGTCATTATCGGTTCGGGAATCGGCGGTTCGGCCAGCATCGAAGAAGGTCATTACCGGATCCAGGAGAAAGGGCCCAATTCCCTGACCCCGTTTTTCGTGTCGAAACTGCTGATCAACATGGCCGCCTGCATGGTCTCCGTTCGCTTTGGTTTGCAGGGGCCGCTTTCGGCCCCGTCGGTCGCCTGTTCCACCGGCGCCAATGCCATCGGCGATGCCTTGCGGATTCTGCAGCGGGGCGACGCCGAGGTCATGCTGGCCGGAGGTTCCGAGGCGGCGGTGACCCCCCTGGCCTACGCCGGTTTCTGCGCTACCCGGTCGATGTCCGCGAATCCGAACGCCGAAAATGCCAGCCGGCCTTTCGATCGCAACCGCGACGGTTTTATCATGGGCGAAGGATCCGGCGTCGTTGTTCTCGAAAGGCGCGAGCATGCCGTTCAACGTCAGGCAAAGATCTATGCCGAACTGGTCGGCTACGGCAACACCGCCGATGCCTTTCATTTTACCGCGCCGGAGCCTAATGGCGACGGCATGATCAGGGTCATGAAAGCGGCCCTGAAGGACGCGGCGCTTGAGCCCGAGGCAGTGGACTACATCAATGCCCATGGCACGTCTACCCTATTGAACGATAAAATAGAAAGCGCCGCCATCATGAACGTATTTGGCAGCCATGCCAAGGTGCTGAAGGTCAGTTCCAGCAAATCGATGATCGGCCATCTGCTGGCGGCGGCCGGGGCGGTGGAATTCATCGCCACGGTAATGAGCGTGCACAGCGGCATAGTGCCGCCGACGATCAATTACACTGAACCCGACCCCGACTGCCCCCTGGATTACGTGACCCAGGGCGCCGAAAAGCTGGCGGTGCGCTTTGCCGCCAGCAATTCATTCGGCTTTGGCGGCGGCAACGCCTGCCTGGTCGTCAAGAAATGTGAGGATTAACATGACAATTCCGAAACTGAAAATCGGCAACATTACGGTCGAGATCCCGATTGTCCAGGGCGGCATGGGCGTGCGGGTCTCGCTTTCCTCCCTGGCATCGGCAGTGGCCAACGCCGGGGGCATCGGCACCCTGTCCAGCATCGGCCTGGGCGATTTTGTGGAATCTTTAAGCGAATATGAAAGGATTTCCCGGGAAGCGCTGGAGCGTGAGATTCGCCGGGTGAAAAAAATGACCGACGGCCCGGTCGCCGTGAACTTCATGGGCGCCCTGAGCAATGTCAACGACCTGATCGTGACGGCCGTCGCTGAAGGGATCAAGATCATTGTCTACGGCGCCGGCCTGCCGACAGCTCTCCCCGAACTGGTTCCCGACCCTGGGGTGAACCTGGTGCCCATCGTCAGTTCGGCCCGGGTGGCGGAACTGATCCTGCGGGTCTGGGACAAGCGCCATGGCCGAACCCCTGACGCCTTTATTCTGGAAGGGCCGTTGGCCGGCGGCCACCTCGGTTTTTCGAAAGAACAACTGGCGCAGCCGCAGGAATTTTCGCTGGAGCGCCTTTTGCCGGATCTGTTGGAAACGCTGAAGGGCTACGAGGACAAATACGGCCGGAAAATTCCGGTGATCGCCGGCGGCGGCGTCTATGACGGCCGGGATATCGCCCGCATGCTCAGCCTGGGCGCTTCGGGAGTGCAGATGGCGACCCGTTTCGTCTGCACCGTGGAATGCGATGTTGCTGCCGAATTCAAGCAGGCCTATCTGGATGCCAAAGAGGAAGACATCGTCATTATCGACAGCCCGGTGGGCATGCCCGGACGGGCCATCCGCAATGATTTTTTAAAGGAACTGGAAGCCAAGGGAAAAATTGCGGTCAAATGTCCTTACCGCTGCCTGACCGCCTGCAAAGTCGACAAAGCCCATTACTGCATTGCCAAGGCGCTGTTGAATTCCTATTTGGGGGATGTAAAAAACGGGCTCATCTTCTGCGGCCAAAATGCCCATCGCAGCGATAAGATCGTGACCGTCAAGGAGATCTTTGCCGAATTGGTCGCCGAACTGCAGGCGCTGTAAGGTGATGAAGCTGGGCACGGCGCGCCGTGCCCATGCCTGGCAGAGATTATTTCCTTTTCAGCGATCCTTCACTCAACTTGGCAAACATGCCAGATTCGCATGAAGATTAACCTTTGGATAGCAAACCGTCGCCGTGAGGAGGAATCGTCATGAAAAAGATCGATTTCAAGAAAGAACTTAAGCATCTATATCAGCCGTCAGCCAAAGAGGTGGTTCTGGTCGAAGTACCGGCCATGAACTTCCTGATGATCGACGGCCAGGGCGACCCCAACACGTCGCGCTCCTATCAGGAGGCGGTCGAGGCGCTGTTCTCCGTGGCTTACGCCATCAAGTTCAAGGTCAAGAAAACCCTGGCCATCGATTACGGCGTGCCGCCGCTGGAGGGATTGTGGTGGGCCGACGACATGGCCAAGTTCTCGGTGGACGACAAGTCCGCCTGGAAGTGGACGATGATGATCATGCAGCCCGAGTTCGTGAACGCGGCCATGGTGCGCGAGACCATCGCCGAGGTAAAAAAGAAGAAGGACTTACCCGCGCTCGCTCTGCTGCGTTTTGCGCCGTTCAATGAAGGCAAGTGCGCCCAGATCCTCCATATCGGCCCCTTCTCCGCCGAAGGCCCCACCATCGCCCGTGTTCATGCCTTCATCTCCTCCGTCGGCAAACTTTCCGGCAAACACCACGAAATCTACCTCTCCGACATCCGCAAGGCCGATCCGGCCAAGTGGAAGAACGTCATCCGCCAGCCGTTGCGCTAGGCGTTGCTCGACCGTGAGCAATGGTCTTTATTTATTCCAATTTGCCTTTTTGTCCACTTGTCCCTAATAAGAAAATAATCACGCAAACGTAACCTTTTGTCTCCGCGATCCGTTTGCTACAATATAACGCCTTCAAGA
>SPCN01000187.1 GCA_004525465.1 Chrysiogenales bacterium
GCCTGCCAAGTGCTGGCCAAAAATAAGGGAGTATGCTGGGAAGCCGTCAAACGCGGAGAAACGGTGATCGTCGCCGATGTGCGCCTGTTTTCCGGCCATATCGCCTGTGACCCGCGCTCGCTGTCGGAGATCGTCGTCCCGGTCCGTGATCATGAAGGGGCTGTCATTGCCGTGCTGGACGTGGACAGCGACAAGCCGGAGCAGTTCGACGAAGCCGACGCCGCGGGCTTGCAGGAAATCGCCGCCCTGCTCAATTGCAAGAGATGAAAGAGGGATGAAAAAAGAAATCGGCCGCCTTTAAACTTGTACCTTAATCCTTTATACTTGTCGTAGCCGCAAGGCTCACAGGGCGGCTACTTTTCAGATTTTTAATTTTTTTCTAAACGCCGTCGTGTGCCCCGGCCGTATTAGCATTGAATGATCATGGATGAAAACGCTTGCATAGAAAAGGTCCTGCTCGGCGATGCGGCCGCCTATGAGGTACTGGTCGGCAAATATCAATCGCAGCTGGTCTCCTTCCTTTGGAATTTGCTGGGCTGCGGCGAGGACGCGCGCGACGCCGCGCAAGAAGTTTTCATCAAGGCCTATTTTCATTTGGGCTCGTTCAACCGCATGCGGAGTTTCAAGTCCTGGCTGTTCGCCATCGCCTACCATTGCGCCGTCGACATGCTGCGCAAAAAAAAGCGCTTGCGCCGCTTCTGGCAGCGGCAGGCCTGCGAGGACCTCGAGCCGGAAAGCGCAGCCGCCGGAGGCCGCATCGAGGAATCCCCCCTGTGGCAGCCGTTCTTGCGAAAAATCACCCCACAGGAAAGGGCCGTGCTGGCCCTGCGGTACAACGAAGACTTCGCCGCCGAGGAGATCGCGGACGCGCTGGGCTGTTCCGCTTCCACTGTGCGCGTGCACCTGTTCAACGCCAGGAGAAAACTGAAAAAAGAGCTGCAGAACGCCGGGCTCACTGTCGGGTCGCAAATGCCCAGGGCCGAGGAGGTACCATGAGTTGTATGGGTTTTGAATTGTTGTGCCGCGCCGTTCCTTTTGCCGGGTTGCGGCTGCGCCTCTGCCGCCGGCACATCGAGCGCTGCCCGCGTTGCCGCCAGGCCGGGGACGAAGCCTGGGCACTGCCGCCGATTCTGGTCACTCCCGGGCATCTCCCTGCCGGTCTTGACTTGTGGCCCGGGGTGCGGGAGGGGATCATCCGCCGCCGCGCTCCCGGAACCGGCAGCGAAGTCGTGCCGCTCAGGCCGAGCCGTACCTGGCGCCGGTCCTTGGTCGCGGCCGCGGCGCTGCTGCTGCTTGTCGTCGGTGCCTGGATCGCGGTCAACCAAAAGCAGGCGAGGCAGGAGCCCGGTCCGGCCGCCGATCATCCGACTGCGCAGACCCGGCTGTTTTCGGCGAAGATCGGGGATCGGCCGGCGAGAATTTTCCGGATTCAAAGCCAAAACCCCGACCGTTCCATTTTTTGGATCGCAAAGGACAACAACAGGAGTTAAAAATGAAAAAAAGAATGTTTGCTTATTTCATATTGATCTGTTCATTTGCCCTGCTGCCGCTGTCGGCGGAGACCCAGGGTGACATTTTGCTGCAGCTGCGCTTTTACGAGGGCGTCCGCGGCCCCAAGCCGGCCGAAGCGAAGGTCATAACGGCCTATACCCTGCGCCCCTTGTTCATCGGCAACTTCACAACCTGGAAAGGACTTCAGGATGAGGAAGCCGAGCTGAAAAGGGTCTTCAACCTGAAGGACCTGGACGCCCTGGTCCAGACCCAGTGGAGTTGGGGGCGCGACAAGACCGAAAAGCGTTTCCAGATGGTGGTGCTCAACGGCCACGAGTTTCTGCTCCAGGTCGTCAAGCTGCCGGCCCCCGACGCCTTCCGCGTGCAGGTGCTCGACCAGGGAGCAAAAGCGAAGCCGGCCCTTCTCGACAGCGAGATCGTCCTGCCGGCGGGGAAGGTTTCGATTTTCGGCTTTGAGGATTCGCTTTCACAGCCCTATTTTCTGGCCATGCAGCGCCAGGCCGACGAAGCTGAGCGAAAGACAGGCGGCCTGGAAATCGTCATGGTTCCGGAGTCCCTCCCGGTTCCCAAGCTCATCAAAAGGGTCGAACCGGTCTATCCCGAAAAAATGCTGCAAAGCGGCATGACCGCCAGCATTCCACTGCAGGTTGGGGTGAACGAGAAAGGAAAGGTGTGGAGCGTAAAGGCCTTCAGCAGGGAGAGTGAGTTCGTCCAGGCCGCGGTGGCCGCCATCGAGCAGTGGCAGATTGAACCGCTGGTTGTCGACGGAAAGGCGCAGCCCCAAACCTTTACCTTCACCGTGAATTTTCTGCGCGGAGGCGTGGCATTGGATTTTTCCGGCCAGCAGCCCCTGAATGCCAGTGAAGAAGCTCTTTACCGCAAGATCCGCGGTCTTTGCGAGCCGCGCCTCGGCCAGAAGTACAAGGCTGAGAAGATCACCCTGCGCTTCCAGGAGGAGCCTGTGGCCATTGCCGCGCAGATTCTGACCAAGGTATGCGGCATTCCTGTCAAGGCCGATCCCGGGCTCCGGGAAAAAATGAATTGCGATCTGCGGAACCTTCCCTGGGACCAGGCCATGGCCCGCCTCCTGGACATGCATGGGCTGGATATCGCCGCTGACGGCAACGGTCTGCGGCTCCTGCGCCCGTTCCAAGCCATATGGCCCACCTCGGGCTATATCTGGTCGCGCAGGGAAAAACGCCCCGACGGCACGATCGCCGCCCTGCTTCGCAAGACCGGCAAGATGTACTATCTGTCGTCAGGCTACGGCAAGAGACTCAACCCTTACACCAAGAAGGAAGAGTTCCACCCCGGCATCGACATCCTCGCCAAGAAAGGGGCGCCGGTGCTCAGTGCCGCTTCCGGCACGGTGACGGCCAGCGAGTTCAACGAGCAGGACGGAAACCGCATCGTGATCGACCACGGCAACGGCTATACCAGCGCCTATCACCACCTCGATGCACGCGAGGTGAAAAAAGGAGAACCGGTCACGCAGGGGCAGTTGATCGGCAAGGTCGGCTCGAGCGGAGTCAGTACAGGGCCGCACCTCCATTTCGAGATCCGCTGCAACGGCGAGCCGTGCAACCCTTTTGATTTCATCGGCCCGGCAGGGAAATAAAAAGCAGGCCATGGACCCGGCGCGATCCGTCTTTGACGGAGAGCGGGCCTGGCATGGTGAGCGAGGAAAAACATCCATCGTATCCATCTAAAGAGTATCGATGGATCGAGAACGTAAAAATTAAATCAAGGAGAAGCAAAATGAAAAAATTGATTCTAGTCGGTTATTTGTTGGCGATCGTCGCGGTTTTCGTGTCCGCCCAGCAAGGTGATTTGGCAAAAAACATGGGGCGGGATCCCGGTCAGAGCCTCCACGATATAAAACCGGAAAAGGGCACCTGGAATTTCAATAAACGGAAAGTCTGGGAAATTGACAAGGCCGGGAACGAAGCTTTCGGCAGGCCGGGCGAGCCGAGGATCGGTGACAAAGGAATTCTTTATCTGCGGGATTTTGATAAAAAGTTCAGTTATATCTTTGATGCAGACGGAGCATTGCTGAAGAAATTTGCTTTTCAAGGGGAAGGCAAAGAGCTGTCAAATTATATCAACTGTTTCACGTTCGGGGAAACTGTCGTAATCGGAGCGATGGACAAGCTTCATTTTTACACCGGTGATGGAGAATTGATAAAATCAGTGCCCAATAATATTTTTATACGTTTTCCGCTGGCTTTTATGAATAAATCAGAATACCTGGTCGCCCCCGGAGCCTTAGCGGGATTATCAGCAGGAATGGCAGAAATTGTTAAAGTAAACCTGGAAAGCGGAAAAGATGAAAAGTTTGCCGAAATAAAATTAAGCGAGGAAGAGAAAACCCTCCCGCCCGGAGGCGTGATTATCGGACTGATTCCGCAAATCCTGGCAGCCTACGATGAAAACAACAAAAGGATCTATTTTTGCAAGAACAGTGAATATGAAATTTTTGCAGCCGATGCGGATGGCAGGATTCTGAATCGTTTCGCCAGAAAGACGGAACGCATAAACGTATCTCTCGATGCGCGCAAAGAACATCTGAGCTTTTTTTTAGAAGACATGCCCGAAGAAAGGATAACGAGTATGGCGGAAAAACTCCCCGGGAAATTAGCTTATTTCCATACTATTCAGGTCAACGAGGGCTTTTTATACATTTTCAGGATGAGCGGACTCAGCACGAAAACGACCAGGCAAGCAATCGATATCTATTCCCTGGATGGGGAATTTCTATACGCCGGCGCAATTCAATTTGAAAACGGATTATCGCTCAAAACCGTAAACGGCATCCAGATCAAGGGGAACAGTCTATATGCATTGCTGCAGGATGAAAGCGGAAAAAGCAGGATCGTTAAATACAAGATCGATATTCCTTTGAAACGCTAGGTCGCCCTTTCATTCCTTGAGCAAGAGCCCGCGCCGATGGATGGGCGCGCTTGCCGGGGGGGGCTGGTGCCGTCATGCCCCGGTGGCGCTGTCGCCGTACGGCCTATCCCTCGGGCCGGGCAGTGCTTCTTGGCCCTGCCTTTCCTTGACATCGCAATGCACTTTGGGCAATATGAAAAAGTTCATGCCCAAAAAGGCTGTTGCACTGGAGGTGGCGTCATGAATGGAAAGTTACGTGCAGGACTGTTCGCGGCGTGGTTCCTTTTTTCGTTGGCGGGCCTGAGCAGCGGGGTTGAATCGGGGAGCGCCGCGCAAAAGGCAAAAACCCTGGCCGCCGCGCTGGCCGCCGGGATGGAATTCCGCGCCATCGGTCCGGCGCTGTCGTCGGGGCGGATCAGCGACGTGGTCATCCATCCGCGCCGGCGCGCCACCTGGTATGTGGCCGCCGGTTCGGGAGGGGTCTGGAAAACCGAA
>SPCN01000355.1 GCA_004525465.1 Chrysiogenales bacterium
TGTCCAGTGATTGCGGTTTTTTATTTCTTTGGTATAGATTCTATTGTTTCCGACCTTGTTCAGGATAGCCTCAAGGTAGCGGTTCTCCGCTTTGCGATCGGGAGAGTCTCCGTCTGACCAAACCGCAAGAATCGGCGGAGCGCTCTTGCGGGCGTGGAAACAGGGAGCCCCTTCATCGATAAGCGGAGTGGTTTCGGGATTGGGCAGGCCTCTTTCCTCCCTTATTGCGTAGTGGGTAAATGTCTGTCCACCGATGGAAATGATCCCGGCGATCGAGATATGGTCGACCCCGTATCCTGCCAAATAGGCCGGTTGCAACGCCAGCATCAGGGAGAGATAGCCGACGGCAGAATGGCCGCCAATGAAAACAGCTCCGGGATTTCCGCCGTATTCCGAAATGTGATTCATTGCACAGGCTACGGATGCAGCCGCGTCATCAATGTAGGATGGATATTTGACCTTTGGCGACAGCCTGTAATTGACGACTCCCACCGCGACTCCTTCGCCGGCAAATCTTTCAGCCAGGGCTTTCGTGAAGCTGTCGCTCTTGTCGCCGCGCTGCAGGCTTCCCCCGTGAAACCAGACCATTAGCGGAAAATCCATTTTCCCTTGAGGGAGATAGAGATCGAGCTTGCATCTCTCTTTTTCATATTCGCTGAGATCGTCACCGGTTTTATAGCTGATGTTTTCCAAAAATTCAATTAGGTTTTTCTGTTGATTTGCTTGGCCTGTTGATGAAGATTTGCAGTTTTGAATGAAGCCAATTGAAATCAATAAAATGACAAATTGGCAAAGAGAAAAAATTGCAATCCTGCCGATTTTTCCGGAAATCGAATTATACTGCATGCAACCTCCTGGTTTATTTAAATAAATTTTGCAATCGGTATTCGATTATCTCGGATTTTTTGCCAGCTTCATCCAAACTTGAGCAGTTCTGGACGAATTGCCGGATTGCCTTGAATTAATTGTTTTCATGGATTCTGTCTTCGGCGCTTCTGATTCCGTGTTTCAGCCAAATGCCCTCAATGAAATTTCCCGATCCCGCTTGCAGGGATTTCAAAGCCTTGATCCTGATTTCGTTTGCCGATTTATGATTTGGGTCGAAATGCAGGATCACATCAGTCAGATGCAGAACTTTCACATATTCTTTTTTATTGAAATATTCTTCCGCTTTTTTTATGATCTTATCCTCGCCCGCCAGTTTGTTCAGATCGGCAAAGACGCTGGAAAATGGAAGGTCATACATCGTGGCGGGATTTTCGTCGAACCAGCCCACGTATTCCTGCCAGATGCCGCGCACCGTCCACTCCACCTTGCCGAAGTATTGGCGAAGGGCTGCATTTTCCGGAAGCTTGATCTCCCGCATCAGTGTGTACACGTCCTTTCCGGCATTGATGCCCTTGATGGTCTCGTTGTAAATGGTTCGCAAGGCGTCACGGAGGGCACCGGCTTTTGTTTTGATCGCTTTCCTGGAGACAAGGGGCGAACCGTGGCCCATCAGGAAGTATGCCGGGTCAAAGGAGAGGGCGGTATCCAGTGCCCTGATATAGCCCAGAACGGGGCGGATCATGGTGCCGCGAAAGGTGGAGTTGTTGATGAAGTACTCGTAGTAGTTGTCACCCACGAATACAGCGGACAGTTCCGGAATCCATATCGTCGTGTGATCGGGAGTTTCACCCGCAGTGTGCCGCATGATAAAATTCAAGCCGCCGAGCTCGAAGTGGTGCTCATCGGCAAAAAAGACGGTCGGTTCCCCCCGCGAAACCTTGGGCGCGGGCGGCTCCGCGGCAAGCGGCTTGCCGGACCATATCGCGTTGCGCCTGGCGAAAAAATCCGCCATTTCAGCCTGGTATTGAAAATATTCCTTGTATTGCCGTTGGGCGACAACTTTAATGCCGGTATCGGTTTTCCACTTCTCGATATCGTCGGAGTGGTCCTGGTGGGCATGGGTCAGCAAAATGGCTTTTAAAGGGAACTTTTCCAGAATTTTTTCAAAAAATTCCGGGGCGTCCGAAGCGCCGGCCGGGTCGATGAGCACGCAGCCTTGCTGACCTGCGATCAAATAAGAGTTGCAGCTGCCTTCGACGCGGTAGATGGCGGGGGCGATTTGCAAATAGTCCAGATAGGTAGCAAAGAGCCATTGGTGCAACGGTTCTTCTATCTTGATTTTTTTCATCCAGGCCGGGCTGCTGTCCCAGGCGTAGTCGAAGATGACCACGGAGAGGTCATTCAATGAGGCGGCCTTTTTCGAAACCGAAAGCTTTTCATGCTGGTTGAAGGGGTAGCCGCTTGTCAACGGCAGCGCCTTGATCCTGTCCGGCTTTGCCCTGGATGAGATCACGGCGCTCAATACCGCCTGGTGCAGGAAAAGCCTTTTCAGGAAAGTCGTGCAAGCCGTTTTCTGGTAATTCTCGTCTTTCAGGAACCTGCCCAACAGGCGCGCCCACTCCTTGGCGATGCCGAGCCCGGGGTTGAACGAGAAGACCTCGCAGTTGTAGTAGGGCTGGATTTTTACCTCATCGGCGATGGTTTCCAGCAGCGGAAGTGTTTTGCAGTCAAGACCGGTCTCCTCGTAGATCGGCTTCCAGTAATCGTCGGGCTCGCTTTGCGGCGGCATGGCGATGGTATTGGCCAGCGTCACCGGGCGCACGGCGGCAGAAAATTCTCCATCCAGGTCCAGGGCGGCGAGCGAGTTCAGCACCATTACGCCCGGATCGAGCCAGACCAGGGTAGCGACGGTGTCCGCGACCTTTTTTTCCACCTGGGCGGCGGCGAATGCTTTCAGGGCGAGGGGATAGTCCAGGAA